>JAGVII010000072.1 GCA_020056155.1 Afipia sp. | reverse complement strand
GTTTCATCATTTCAATCACGTTGTGGATAGGCGCAGTTTGGCCGTTATTTGCAGACACCTCAAGTGAGGCGTTTCGCCGTCGCCTTCCGTCCTTTTCGGCGATATGCGACAACCCTTACCATCCGGAGCGATTCAGTCGGCCGCTGATTCGCTCAATCGCCTGACGGCTCCGGGCAGCCCGTTCGCCTGTCGTCATCCATCCTTGCGGTTTATCTGGAGACAAACCCATGTTTCAGTTTCAGGATCTCTTCCAGTGGGACAGGTTCATCACTCCCGCCATCATCAAGGCGTTCTACTGGCTGGTCATTGCGCTGGTGATCCTGTTCGGCATCTCCGGCGTGTTCTCCGCGCTGACCATGATGGCGATCAGCCCGTTCGGCGGCTTCGTCCTGCTGCTGGCTGCACTGGCCGGGATCGTCGTCGGAATCATTCTCTCGCGCATCAGCGCCGAACTGATCCTGATCGTGTTCCGGATCAACGAACACCTCGGCGCGATCCGCGATCAGGGCCGCGACCGCGAGCGGCAGGTTTGAACGAGCAAAAAAAATCGTCATGGCCGGGCTTGTCCCGGCCATCCACGTTTTCTTTACGAAAGCAAGCAAGACGTGGATGCCCGGCACAAGGCCGGGCATGACGGCGGATGGATCAGCGCCGATCAACAGTCTTCAGGTATTAAACCGGAAATGCATCACGTCGCCGTCGGCGACAACGTATTCCTTGCCTTCCAGCCGCAGCTTACCGGTGTCGCGCGCACCGGCTTCACCGCCATTCGCGATGTAGTCGTCATAGGCGATGGTTTCGGCGCGGATGAAGCCCTTCTCGAAATCGGTATGGATCACGCCAGCCGCCGCGGGCGCCTTGGTGCCCTTGGTGATGGTCCAGGCGCGGGCTTCCTTCGGGCCGACCGTGAAGTAGGTGATGAGATGAAGCAGCTCATAACCGGCGCGGATCAGGCGATCGAGACCGGCTTCTTCCAGCCCCAGCGTGTCGAGAAAATCCGCACGCTCCTCGCGTGACAGCGTCGCGATCTCGGATTCGATCTTGGCCGAAATCGCCACCGCGACCGCACCTTCTTTCTTGGCATGTTCGAACACCGCTTGCGAAAACGCGTTGCCGGTGGCGGCGGTGCCTTCCTCGACGTTGCAGACATACAGAACGGGCTTCGACGTCAGGAGACCAAGCATGCGGAACGCGCGCTCTTCTTCCGCCTTGCGCTCGAGGAAACGCGCCGGCTTGCCGTCCCGCAGCAGCTTCAGCGCGCGCTCGACCAGTTCGAGCTGCTCCTTGGCGTCCTTGTCGTTGCCCTTGGCCTTCTTGGAGAGATTGTCGACGCGCTTCTCGAGGCTGTCGAGATCGGCCAGCATCAGTTCGGTTTCGATGGTTTCGATGTCGGCCAGCGGCGCGATCTTGCCTTCGACATGGGTGATGTCGGAATCTTCAAAACAGCGCACCACGTGCGCCACCGCATCGACCTCGCGAATGGTGGCGAGGAACTGGTTGCCGAGACCTTCGCCCTTGGAGGCCCCGCGCACGAGGCCGGCGATGTCCACGAACGTCAGTTGCGTCGGGATGATCTGCTGCGACTTCGCGATTGCCGACAGCCTGTCGAGCCGCGGATCGGGCACCGCGACCGCGCCGACATTCGGCTCGATGGTGCAGAACGGATAATTCGCCGCCTGCGCCACCGCCGTTTCCGTCAGCGCGTTGAAAAGTGTGGACTTGCCGACGTTAGGCAGTCCGACGATGCCGCATTTGAAACCCATGTGATCCTCAAAACCTGAATTCCGTCATGGCCGGGCTTGTCCCGGCCATCCACGTCTTGTTTCCTTCTTGAAAAGAAAGACGTGGATGCCCGGCACAAGGCCGGGCATGACGCTGAACTTTGACTACGGCTTGGCGTTGCCGTTCTCTTCCTTGCCGCCAAAACCCTTTGCATCCATCGCAAGATGCACCTTGTTTGCAAACGACGCGTCCTGCCCGGTGACGATAAACGCTGCATTGTCGGCAACCGCTTCGCACAGCGCGCTGACCCAGGGCATTTCGCTTTTGGCGAAATCGGACAAAACGTGCTGATGCACCAGATCCCTGACGCCGGGATGCCCGACGCCGAGCCGCACGCGACGATAATCGTTGCCGACATGTGCGGAGATCGAGCGCAACCCGTTATGCCCCGCGATACCGCCGCCGATCTTGACGCGCAGCTTGGCGGGCGGCAGTTCAATCTCGTCGTGAAACACCGTGATGTCGCCGACGCCCATCTTGAAGAACTTCGCTGCCTCGCCAACCGCGTTGCCCGACTCGTTCATGTAAGTCGCAGGTTTCAGCAGAATGACGCGCCCGTTGCCGAGATTGCCTTCGGAGGTCTCGCCCTGAAAGCGACGGCGCCACGGACCAAATCCGTGACGCCGTGCGATCTCGTCGACAGCCATGAACCCGATATTGTGCCGGTTGCCCTGATACTTCGCGCCGGGATTTCCCAGTCCGACGAACAGGCGCATGACCTAGTGTCCCGAATCCGAAGTTCGTTTCATTGTCTCAGCATCTTCCGAGCGAACTTCGGATTCGAAAGGACACTAGGCAATTATAAATTCTGGTGGAGTTTAGGATTTGACATTCGCGTGCGAACTTCACGCGGACAGTTCGCGAATGTCAAATCCACTCCACCAGGTTCTCTTGGGTTGCTTACTTCTTCTTGTCGCCGCCAGCGGGCGCCTTGGCAGCAGCAGCAGCAGGGGCCTTGGCAGCACCAGCCGCGGGAGCCGCAGCACCAGCCGCAGGAGCAGCGCCGGCCGCAGGAGCAGCGCCACCTGCAGCAGCCGCAGCAGCGGCCTTCTGCTCTTCGGCGTAACCCGACGGCGGAACGATGGTGAC
>JAGVII010000371.1 GCA_020056155.1 Afipia sp. | reverse complement strand
GGCGCGCATTTGAGACCAATCGGCGTCGAGTTCTTCGGCAACCAGAGTGGCCATGCCGGTAAACGGTCCCTGCCCGAACTCGATGTGCTTGCAGAGCACCGTAACCGTATCGTCCGGCTTGATGATGAGGAACGTGTTCGGCACAATGTTAACTTGCGCCGCGGCCGGCGCACCCTGCGCGAACGCCCTGCCACCCTTGGCGATATACACGCCGATCGCGAGTCCGGCTCCCGCCTTCAGGACCGAGCGCCGCGAGAGGTTGGCCGCGCGCGCAACCGCATCATCGATATGTACGTTCATGGCTCAGCCCTCCAGCGACTTGGCGGCATCGTGGATGGCCGCGCGAACGCGGACATAGGTGGCGCAGCGGCAGATATTGCCGGTCATCGCAAGATCGATGTCCTCGTCCGTCGGCTTCGGATTGAGCGAGAGCAGCGACGTCGCGCTCATGATCTGTCCAGACTGGCAGTATCCGCACTGCGGCACATCGAGTGCGACCCACGCCTTTTGCACGGCCTGGGCTTCGCGGCTCTTGATGCCTTCGATGGTGGTGATTTCGCTGGCGCCGACTGCCGATACCGGCAGCGAGCATGAGCGCATCGGCTGGCCGTCGACATGCACCGTGCAGGCGCCGCATTGCGCGACGCCGCAGCCGTACTTGGTGCCCATCAGTCCCGCGCCATCGCGGATCGCCCAGAGCAGAGGTGTTTGCGGGTCGACATCCACACGATGTTCGCCGCCGTTGATCTTGAGTACGAATGCCGCCATCGCGGGTCTCCTTCGAAATTGGAAGGTGAACCCTACATTCGACTCGTTCTAAAGACAGATCAAACTAATGTGCACTGCGGCGATCGAAATTTTTTTGATCCGCGAGGAACGAACCATCGCAATTCGCGTTTCGGCTTCCCATATATGTCAGCATCCGCGACACAGATGATGACAGTTTTATTTTTCGGCTTCATATCACCGGATAACGCAGCGGCTTGCCTGAAAAAAAGGCATCGAGGTTAGCCATCACGCAGTCCTGCATGGCGATGTGCGCCTCGACGGTGTGGCCGCCGATGTGCGGCGTCAGCACAACATTTGGGAATCTCGTCAACGCATCGGGCGCGTGCGGTTCTTTCGCGTACACATCGAGACCCGCGCCCGCGATGACATTATGTTCAAGCGCCGCGACGAGCGCCGCCTGATCGATCACCGAGCCGCGCGAAATGTTGACGATGGTGCCCTGCGGCCCGAGCTTCCTCAAAATTTCCCCATCGACGGCGTGCTGCGTATCCGCGCCCGCGCGAACCGCCACCATCAAGATATCGGCCCACTCCGCGAGCGCCCCGAGACTGGTGTGATAGGCATACGGCACGTCGTGCCTGCTCCGGCTGTGGTATGCGATTTCGGTTTCGAATGCCGCGCAGCGCACCGCGATCTTGCGGCCGATTTCGCCCATGCCGTAGATTCCGATTTTGCGCCCGGTCATGCCCAGGGGCGGACGCATCGAGGGCGACGGTTTCGCGCCCGACCATCCGCCGCTGCGCACGTAGTCGTCGGCAGGCAACAACTTTCGTGTCGTCGCCAGCATGAGCGTCATTGCAAGATCGGCGACCGAAGCCGCGTTCGCCGCGGGACTGTTGCCCACTGCGATCCTGCGCCGCGCGGTTTCCGCGAGATCGACGCCGTCATAGCCCGTGCCGTAACAGATGATCGCGCCCAGCGACGGCAGTGAGTCCAGCACCGCCGGCGGGATCGCCTGCCCGCCCGCCGTGATCATTGCGCGGATAGGTTTGAGCTGCTCGGCGCTGAAGGTTTCGATGGGCGGTCTGCCCTTGCCATCGAGCAGATCATAGCGCTCGCCGATACGCACCATCTGGGCTTTAGGAAATCGCGAATAGATCAGGACTTGATGGGGCATTGCTGAACTTCCACTGGAACATAAAGAAAAAGGCGGAGCAGGTGTTTATCCCCGCTCCGCCTTCAAATCATTCAAGCCATTGCCGATCAGGAGTTAAGGCTGCCTGGCTCGACCTTCACGCCCGGACCCATCGTTGACGAGACCGCAACGCGCTGAACGTAGGTGCCCTTGGAACCCGCAGGCTTCGCCTTCACGACAGCGTCAGCCAGCGCCTTGATGTTCTCGACGAGCTTCTCTTCCGAGAATGAGACCTTGCCGATGCCAGCCTGCACGATGCCGGCCTTCTCGACACGGAACTCGACCGAACCGCCCTTGGCGCCCTTGACCGCGTTGGCGATGTCCATGGTGACGGTGCCGATCTTCGGGTTCGGCATCATGCCACGCGGGCCGAGCACCTTACCAAGACGACCGACCAGCGGCATCATGTCGGGAGTTGCGATACAACGATCGAAATCGATCGTGCCGCCCTGCACCTTTTCAACGAGGTCTTCGGCGCCGACAACGTCAGCACCCGCAGCCTTGGCCTCTTCAGCCTTGGCGCCGCGCGCGAACACGCCGACCCGAAGAGTACGTCCCGTGCCGTTCGGCAGGGTGACAACGCCACGGACCATCTGGTCAGCGTGACGCGGATCGACGCCGAGGTTGATCGCAATCTCGATGGTCTCATCGAACTTCGCCGAAGCGCGTTCCTTGATCATCTTGACCGCATCGGCGATCGGATAGAGCTTCTCGCGGTCGATCCCCTCACGGGCTTTGACCAGTTTCTTGCCAACAGCCATGATCGTTACCCCGCTACCTGGAGACCCATCGAACGGGCAGAGCCCTCGACCATCTTCATGGCCGCTTCGACGGTGTCACAGTTGAGATCCTTCATCTTCTT
>JAGVII010000842.1 GCA_020056155.1 Afipia sp. | reverse complement strand
GGGACCGGCGGATTTTTCGATTGACAGAGGATGGCTTACGCGTTGGATGCCGCGCACAGCTCAATAAAAACAGTCTGCAAGCTGGGTAGGAACATTACGTGATTGACAAAGACGCGCAGTGGTCAGAACTTTTGAAAGCTCTAGCCGCGATCAGCCGGGCGCTACCGCAGCGGCGGCCACAGCCAGTTTCTGCTGCGGTCGCAGAAGCCGATTATCTTGAAGCAGGAAAACTTTACGCGCTGCACGAACAAGCCATTTATGATGCGATAAATGCGATCAGAACATCCTAAATTGCGCCCCCGCACCGCGGCGTAAAATTCCATTGGTCAGATCGCGGCGAGAACTCAGCCCATGAATGATAATCAAATTTTAGAAGATCAGTTCGAGCTATACGAAGCCTGTATTTTGAGCGGGCAAGTTTCGAACGACGACGTCCCGGTCCTGCTCTCCATGAACCCAAAATTTGAGAAGTGGTATCGACGTCGCGCCCAAGACCGGGCGGCTAATCGGAGAGTTTCAGTCGTCAACACCCCGCAACTGATTTCGCCGCGCGATTCAAAGACCAAGAGGCAGGAGTGATTTCATTTCGCTAATGGCCTCCGTGGTCTTGTCTCCTTTTGCGTATTTGTTCGCAAACTCCGAGAGTCCGATCCCGATGCGCGGCTTTGGCGAAGTGCTGGCGGCTCTCCGCTTTTGACGGCCCGCTAGAAGGCCTTCTCTGGAATTATCTAGTGATATCATGTGCTTTTACCGTTCATCGCATGAACAATAACCTTGACGTTCACCCCATGAACGCGCTATGCCATGCGTCTACAAAGGGCAGCCTATGGCGCGCGGGGTTCAGACAGAAGACGTAGAGAACGACCGGATCGTTCTCGACCTTCTCAATTCGGTCGAAGCTGATGGGTCGCGCTCGCAGCGTCACATCGCGTCCGAACTCGGGATCGCCCTTGGCCTTGTGAACGCCTACCTCAAACGCTGCGTAAAAAAGGGTCTCGTCAAGGTCGGTCAGGCGCCGGCGCGCCGCTACGCCTATTACCTGACCCCGCAGGGCTTCGCCGAGAAATCGCGCCTGACCGTCGATTATCTGTCGACCTCTTTTTCATTTTTCAGGCGCGCCAAAGCCGACTGCGTGCAGGTGTTCGAGAGTGCCAAATCGCGCGGCTTCCGCAAGCTGGTGCTCGCGGGCCAGTCCGACCTCGCGGAGGTGGCCATCCTGTGTGGGGTGGAAAGCGGAGTGACCATCGTCGCCGTTGTCGACAAGCGATCCGATGTCAGCCGGTTTGCCGGGCTTCCGCTTGTTACGTCCTTTGAGCAGGTAGGCGAGCCGTTCGACGCGGTCGTCGTGACCGATGTCAGTCGCGCACGCGAGACCTTCGATGGCGTGTTTGCCGCATTCGGCCGGGAGCGGGTGTTCGCTCCAGCGCTGCTCGGTTTGCGTGTTTCCGGTCTGGAGTCGGCGTCATGAGCGAGCACCCGTCGCGGCAGTGGTTTGTTGTCCAGACCCAGGTCAATTGCGAAGCCAAGGCTGCGCAGAATCTGATGCGTCAGGGTTTTGAGGTATATCTGCCGCGCTATCTCAAGCGCCGCCGGCACGCACGGAAAATCGATTTCACCGCAAAGCCGTTGTTTCCCCGCTACATGTTCGTAGCCATCGATATGGCGACGCAGCGCTGGCGCTCGATCCAGTCGACCTTCGGTGTGGCGCGTCTGGTCAGCAATGGCGACGACCCGGCGACAGTGCCCGCGGGCGTCGTCCACGCGCTGAAGGCGCGCGAGGATACCAAAGGCTTCATCCAGGTGGATGCGAGGCTTGCTTTTGCGCCCGGCGACAAGGTGCGGGTGCTGGCGGGCGCGTTCATTGACAATTCTGGCCTGTTCAACGGGTTGGCCGACCACGATCGCGTTTCAATTCTGTTGGACATGCTCGGCCGCAAGGTCCGCGTGCTACTCGACGTGGATATGGTCGCCGCTGTCTGAAACCATGGCCTATCGTGCGCCGCTGAATGCGACGCGCTTCATTCCGGCTCTGACCGGGAGCAATCTGTGTGACATCTGAGTCACCCGGACTGCGGTAGCTTGGAAATTCATCGCATGGGTGACGTCGATTCGGACCAGATCGAGCATTGACCAGTGAACGGCCTCCCGGAGCAAATGCCAAGATTCATCGCCCTTATACCTGCGCGCGGCGGTTCCAAGGGCGTCGCTCGAAAGAACCTGAGGCCGATCGGCGGAAAGCCACTGATCGCCTATACCATCGCGGCGGCGAAATCCTCGATATATGTGAACGAGGTGTACGTTTCGTCCGACGATACCGAGATTCTCTCGCTGTCGAAGCAACTGCAATGCCTGACCATCACTAGGCCGGCGATGTATGCGGGCGATGAAGCCACGGCGGTTGACGTCGTCCTGCATTTCCTGCAGCAGGCGCTTCCCGATCTTGCTAATGAGAATCCTT
>JAGVII010000347.1 GCA_020056155.1 Afipia sp. | reverse complement strand
CGCCGCTCCGAAGGCCTCGGCGCCCATCAGCATCATCGCCAACGAACCGGCGGCGGATGGCGCGGCCTCGCGCAAACGCACCGCAAAGCGCGCCCCGGCCGCGGCACCCGCCGAGCCCGAAGAAGAGAAGACGCAGTAACGCGGCCTCTCTTGCGTGCCTTGCCGATTTCAGGGACAAGCTCAGTCCTGACGTGAACCGGCATGCCGGTTCGCAATCCGCATTGTTCTGAACACCAGAGACGGAGACATTTTCGCGATGGCGCTGTCGAGCATGACCGGCTTCGCGCGAAGCCACGGCACCAGCGGACCCTATGCGTTCGAATGGGAACTGAAATCGGTCAACGCCAAGGGCTTTGATTTCAGGCTGCGGGTTCCTGCAGGCTGGGACGATGTCGAGACCGCGGCCCGCAAGCGCGCCACCGAACTTCTGTCGCGCGGCACCGTCTACGCCAACCTCACCGTCAAGCGCACGGGCGCCGTGTCGACCGTACGCATCAACGAAGATGTTCTGGCATCGATCCTGAAAGTCGCTTCGGAGATTTCCGCGCGCACCGATGCGGTCGCGCCGAGCGTCGACGGGTTGCTCGGGATCAAGGGCGTCCTCGAGGTTGTCGAGCCGGAGAGCGATGAGGCCGAAATGCAGGCCGCACGCGCCGCCGTCTCCGCATCGTTCGAGCAGGCGCTGCAAAGCCTGATCGACATGCGCAAGCGCGAAGGCGTCTCGCTGGGCCAGATCCTGACCCAGCGCATGGACGAGATCGAGCATCTCGCCCAGCGCGCGGAAGCAGCGCCCGGCCGCAAGCCCGAGGCGATCCGTGCACGCCTCGCCGAGCAAATCGCGGCACTGCTGGAGACATCGGATCGTTTCGACGCCGACCGGCTCAGCCAGGAAGCGCTGATGATCGCGGCCAAGGCCGATATCCGCGAAGAACTCGACCGCATCGCCTCGCACATCGCGCAGACCCGCGAACTGCTCGGCAAGGGCGGCGCGGTGGGGCGGCGGCTGGATTTTCTGGCGCAGGAGTTCAACCGTGAGGTCAACACCACCTGTTCAAAGTCGAACGACATCGAACTGACCAACACCGGGCTTGAGATGAAGAGCGTTGTCGAGCAGTTTCGTGAGCAGGTCCAGAATCTGGAATAGCAAGGATTTGGATGATGGCGGCGGGGGGCACCTTGAGAGATGGCGAGCGGCGCGGACTGATGTTCGTCCTGTCGTCGCCGTCGGGCGCGGGAAAGTCCACCCTGGCGCGCATGCTGATCGAAAAAATTCATGATCTGCGGATGTCGGTGTCGGTGACAACGCGCGCGAAACGCCCCGGTGAAGTTGACGGCGAGCACTATTACTTCATCGACAAACCGAGGTTCGATGCCATGGTGAAGGGCAACGAACTGCTTGAGCACGCGCCGGTGTTCGACAATTATTACGGCACGCCGCGCAAGCCGGTGGAGGACGCACTGTCCTCGGGCCGGGATGTGCTGTTCGATATCGACTGGCAGGGCACGCAGCAACTGCGCGAGAAGGCCCGCGCCGATGTCGTCAGCGTTTTCATTCTGCCGCCGTCGGCAGCGGATCTTGAGAAGCGGCTGCATACCCGCGCGCAGGACTCCGATGAGGTCATTCGCGGCCGCATGAGCCGCGCCAGCCACGAACTCAGCCACTGGGCGGAATACGACTACGTCGTCACCAACAGCGATCTCGACGAGGCATATTCGCAGGTCGTGACAATCCTCAATGCCGAACGGCTCAAGCGCGAGCGTCAGACCGGCCTGTCGGCGTTCGTCCGCGAACTGCAGAAGCAGCTCGAGAAGTGACGCACTGAGCGAGCCGTCATTGCGAGGAGGCTTGCGACGAAGCAATCCAGTTCTCGGATGTAGCCGCTCTGGATTGCTTCGCGGAGCCTGTCATCGGGCGGCGCCATAGCGCGTCGAAGACGCGCGTAAACGCGCTCTTGGCGCCGACCCCGTTCGCTCGCAATGACGATTTAACGTCAAACGCTTACGCCGCCGAACGCTTCGAGGCGCGCGCCAGCAATTGCTCGATCTCATCGGCGGCATTGTCCAGCATGCGCGGCTCTTCCAGAGCGCGGGGTTCGTACAGAGCGCGGGGCTCGTGCAGGGCGTACGCGTGGTTGAGCGGCAATACGAGCGGCGGGTTGTCCTGCTGCAAGATTGTTTCGTCGGACACGTTCAAGTCCCAGATCGAACGGCGCTGGCCGTAGGTGCGTTCATCTTCGCGTGGCTTCGGGCGGAAATACTTGAACAGTACCGGGCCGAGGATCGCCGCCAGCGCCAGCACGCCGACGAGGATGCTGAGCAATATCCGCAAGGACATGCTTTCCGTCCCGGCGGGGGCCGTGGTTTGTTGCGGCTGCGGCGATGATGCCGCGCCCGTCGTCATTGTAGGCGCAGGCGCCGGTGTTGCGGCGGCGGTCGCAAGACGCTCCGCCGTGAGAGTGGGAACTGCCTGCGCAGGTTGCGGCATGGAGGCCGGCTGGTCGCTGGCGGAAGCGGCGGCGGGTTCGGGCCAGCGCGTCGCAACGTTCCAGCCTTGCTTGTTTGCCTCGGAAGCGGGAGCGGGCTGCATCGCAGCCGCCTGATTGTCGCTGCGGACGTCGGCGCTGGCGGAAGAAGAAGGCTTCGGCATCGGCGGCCACGTTGTGTCCGCAAGCGACGGATCTTCGTCCGGCGTTCCGGTGGTCAGTTCCGCCCGCGCGTTCGCGATGGATTTCTGCATGGGTTTTTTCGCGGCTTCCTGCTTCGGCGAAGGCGCGATCCGTGTCGGAGGAGGTGCATCCTGTTCGGCGGTGTCTGATGACGCTGGCGTAGTCGCCGTTGTCTTTTTTGTTTTCGCGCCCGCCTCTCCGAGATACCAGCACTTGCGCTTGGTGCCCTTCTCGACGCGGTAGTACCAGTGCGCGCCGGCCGGTGTCGTGGCCTTTGGACCGGGGAGGCACTCGTCGGTGGCCTTGGCGGCGCTTCCCGCTGCCGCACTGGCGGGATTTCCCGATGCCGATGTTATGCCAAAAGTTGAAACGCAGCCGGTGATGGCGGCAAAAGCAATTGCGGCGGTGCGGTTTGACATTCTGTCCCCCTTACGCAACACGAACTCATTCTCGTGGGAGGTTCTCGGCGACAAGTTGGGTCGGAATAGGCCGCAAATCCGGACAGGCTAAGGCTTAATTCGGGCGGGCGGGCAGGGGGCCAACTGCTCAATTCTGGCTGGCATTCGGGAACCTGCATGGCGTAACGAGAACATGCGCCACGCGCACCGAACATTTAAGGACACAATCGTTGATCCCCTGGACCCTGCTGGATACCGCGCAAATTCCCGGCGGCGGCGAACTTCGCCTTATGCGCCGCGGCACTGAATTCTCGATCAAGCTCGGCCAGAACGAGTTGATGAACAGCCGTCTCAGCGGCTCGGAGCAGGCGCTGGCGACGCTCGCGTGCAGGCGCATCCAGACACGCGAGCGGCCACGTATGCTGATCGGCGGCCTCGGCATGGGATTCACGCTGCGAGCAGCGCTTGCGGTGCTCGGACCCAAAGCCGAGATCGTTGTCGCCGAACTGGTACCGTCCGTCGTGGCGTGGGCCCGCGGCGAGATGGCGGAGATGTTCGGCGACAGTCTGACGGATTCGCGCGTTACCATCCGCGAAGAGGATGTCAGCCAGATCATCCAATCCGCACGTGCGGCTTACGACACCATCCTGCTCGACGTCGATAACGGCCCGGAGGG
>JAGVII010000591.1 GCA_020056155.1 Afipia sp. | reverse complement strand
CGAAATGAATCAACGCGCCAAGGATAGCTATATTCTTGAACAACGGCCCGGCGTGGCCGGGAGCCACGTGCAGCGTAATCGTAATCGGCACCAGAGTCATGAAAAGCGCGACGGACGACAGCCGGGTCATAAAACCGATAGCAAGCGCGACCCCGGCCGGAACGAAAATAGCTCCGGAAACCCAGAGCAAAACAGATGGATTGCCGATCGTGTTGATTGTATTTGCCCACGGCGATTCAGCTATCCGCTCAAGCATCTGACGATGCTCCACGAAATGTCCGAGCCCGCCAACGATGAAAATGAGGCTGAGGCAACCGCGAAAAATGAGGTCCGAGAAGCTTGAGTTTGTTTTCGAGAACCGCTGTAATTGCGCAATAAATGTCACTCTTCAATCTTTGAGATGAACGGCCCAGGCGCACGCCAATTAACGCTCTCGTTTATCGGCCAGAGGACAGGTACTTGGCGAGCGCTGCACCTGCCAACACCAGCACCACGATGACGACAATCCATGTGAGGCCCATGCCAAACATCATTCCTCCGCCTGCACCGTCCATCATTGTCTTGGGTCCTTCTGTTTAGATTGCACTAGTACGTCACGATCCGACTCACGCCGCGCTTTCGGTTTCGCCGCCCGCCTTTTGCATCGCCGGGAATCCACCGGCTACATGCGAGACGTTGGCGATACCGATGCTCTTGAGCGTCTTCGCAGCCAGCGCTGATCGGTTGCCGGAAGCACAATAGAGCACCAGCCGCTTGCCGCTGCTCAACGGCTTGACATGGGTTGGGCTGTTGGGGTCGGCATGGAATTCTAGGAATCCGCGTGAGGCATGCACCGATCCCTTGAGAACGCCAGTCTTGCGTCGCTCGTTGGTTTCCCGGACATCGACGAATACCACATTCGGGTCGTCCATCAGTTTCACGGCGGCGTCCGCCGAAAGCGTCTCGACCTCCGCCGTGGCCTCGGCGACGAGTTCTTTTGCGCTCTTAATGTTCATGGAGGTCTCCTTCATTCCAGGGCGCGCTTTCGAGCGCCCCAAGGGGGATTTTGAGATAACGCCGGCCGTTCGACTCTGGATCGGGCAGCCGACCGCCTCGAATGTTCACTTGCAGGGATTGCAATATCAGTTTCGGCATAGGCAGTTTCTTGTCACGAGTCTGCCGAAGCGCCACGAACTCAGCTTCGGTCTTCGCCTCTCTAAGATGAATGTTTTCGGATTTCTGCTGTCCCACCGTACTTTCCCAGGCGGGCTGGCGCCCGCCTGGCATGTAGTCGTGTCCGGTGAAAACCTTGGTGTCCTCTGGCAACGCAAGAATCCTATGGATACTTCTCCAAAGTGCGTGCGCATCCCCACCCGGAAAATCGGCGCGTGCCGTTCCGAAGTCTGGTTGGAACAGGGTGTCATGAACGAAGATTGCATCTCCGACACCGTAGGCGATCGAGGCAAGCGTATGCCCCGGCGTAAACATCACCTCGACATCACAACTGCCGATTTTGAACCGCTCGCCGTCGACGAACAGCTTGTCCCATTGCGAGCCGTCGGTCGGGAAGGTGTCGGAGTAATTGTAGATTTCTTTCCAGAGCTTCTGCACTTCGACGACCTTTTCGCCGATCGCGGTCTGGACGCCCGTTTTGCCCCTGAGATAGGCCGCTGCCGAGAAATGGTCGGCATGCGGATGCGTGTCGAGAATCCATTCGAGCGTGTAGCCCTCGTTCCGCACATGATCGAGTAGCTCATCGGTCGACCACGTAGCTGTTGAACCGGACTTTTCATCAAAATCGAGAACAGGGTCGATGATGGCGCAGTGCCGGGTCTCGGGATCCGCGACAACGTACTGCACACTGAAGGTGCGTTTGTCGAAGAACCCCTTGACGATTGGACGCCCCTGCAACGCTGACTTCACCATGCAACCGTCCTTTCCTGGAGATAAGAGATGTTCAAGCCGCGAACAGCGTCACCGTTCCGCGCGCGACGACGTAGAGGCCGACCAGAATAACCAGGCCAGCGAACGTCAGATTGAGTGACCGCTTCCTTGCTGCGAGCGCTTTTCCGAACGCCACACCGGCGACGCCGCCAACCAGGCCGCCGAGAACGAACAGGCTGGCAATCGGCCAGTCGATCATTCCGGAGATTGCATAGCTCGCTGCAGTTGCTGCCCCGAATGCTGCGACGGCAACGAGAGAGGTGCCGATCGCCATCGTCAGGGGCATCCCGGTCGCAAGCATGAGGCCGGGCACGATCAGGAAACCGCCTCCAATTCCGAAGAAACCCGACAACAGTCCGACCGCAAAACCGATGCCCAGCAGCAGCGGTAAAAGCTCGCGTGCCGTTGTCATCGACAATCGCACCTCCCGATTCCCCGCCGTACTGCGGCTGCGCAGCATGGTGATTCCCACGATGATCATCAGCGCGCCGAACAGGACCAGGAGTTTCTGCCCATCGAGCGCTTTGGCCACCGTAGAGCCCGCAACCGCCCCGAACACGCCGGCTGACGCAAAGACGGCCGCACAGCGCCACTTCACATTTCCGGCGCGGGCATGGCTCACCACGTTGCCGAGTGCGCTCAGTGAGACCGCAATAGCACTTGTGCCGATAGCGACATGTGGCGACGTGACCCCGACAGCGTAAACCAGAAGAGGAACTGCGAGGATAGAACCGCCGCCTCCGACAAGGCCGAGCACCAGACCAACAATTCCGCCCGAAATCGTTGTCGAAATGCCGACGGGAAAGTCCATCATGGCTCAGCAACGCTCCCTGTTACGCCTGAGCCATTCGATTCCACGGAGCAAACGCGAGAATTCGGGCCATAACGCAGGTGCCGGTGCTCCCTGCGAAGATCAGACCGGCGCCGACGAATCCCGATAGGGCGTAGAACCCCGGATGCAGCAGCGCGCCCAAACCAACGCCAAGAACCACGAGACTGCCTGCCGCGATCTGCACCTGCCGCATTATTTCGATCGGCCGGCGGGTATCCTTGAGAACCGGCAGCCCGGCCGCTTTCCAGGCGTTCAGTCCGCCACGTAGAATGTGTGCGTCGCCGCCGGCAGCGACCGCGAGCTTTTCCGCCGCTGCACCGGTTCGGCTTCCTGACCGGCAGTGAAAGATCAGCAGCTGCGCCTCGTGCCGATCCAGCGGAGCGGTAAGGCGGGACAATGGAACAGGCT
>JAGVII010000862.1 GCA_020056155.1 Afipia sp. | reverse complement strand
TTGACATTGATCTGGCGCCGGGCGCGTCATTTTTGCTGTGCGAAATCGTTGTGTTCGGTCGCGCAGCCATGGGCGAAG
Source organism: Afipia sp. (assembly GCA_020056155.1). GTDB lineage: Bacteria > Pseudomonadota > Alphaproteobacteria > Rhizobiales > Xanthobacteraceae > Afipia. Next base: position 3,327 of record JAGVII010000862.1, on the reverse strand, counting down.
TGATGACGCGCGGCAGCTTTGCCGACCGCTGGCGTCTGCGGATCGGTGGCAAGCTTGTCTTTGCCGAAACCGTCCGTCTCGACGGCGACATTGCCGGCAAACTTGCCAGCCGCGCGGTGGCGAACGGCGGTGTTGCCATCGGCACGGCGCTGATCGTGCCGGGAGACGAAGCGATGGTCGAGCGTATCCGCGAGACGTCCGGCGTGTTCGGCGCGGAGGTCGGTGTCTCGGCATGGAACGGATTTGCAATGGCGCGCTTCTGCGCACAAGATGCGGCACGGCTTCGCGCCGATATGATGAAAGTTCTCGGATGTGTGAGCCCCTCGGGCTTGCCAAGACTCTGGCTCAACTAGAACACTCTGGCTTAACTAGAAAGCTCTGGCTCGACTAAAAGTACTCTCACTCAATTTCGCTCAGATAAACCCGGGTACTGCACGCATGAATTTGTCTCCCCGTGAAAAGGACAAGCTTCTCGTTTCCATGGCGGCGATCGTCGCTCGGCGGCGTCTCGATCGCGGCGTCAAGCTCAATCATCCGGAAGCCATCGCGATCATTTCCGATTTCATCGTCGAGGGCGCGCGCGATGGCCGCACCGTGGCCGAGTTGATGAAAGCCGGCGCGGAAGTCATCACGCGCGAGCAATGCATGGACGGCATCGCCGAGATGATTCACGACATTCAGGTCGAGGCGACGTTTCCCGACGGGACCAAGCTGGTGACGGTGCATGAACCGATCCGGTGATTCAACATCGTCATTCCGGGACGGCGCAAGGCGCCGGGCCCGGAATCCAGCTGTGACTGATTCTAGATTCCGGGTTCGCGCTTCGCGCGCCCCGGAATGACAGAGGAAAACGCAACATGATCCCCGGTGAACTCTTCATCAAGGACGGCGAGATTGAACTCAACGCTGGCCGCAAGACGGTCACGCTGACGGTCGCGAATACCGGCGACCGGCCGATTCAGGTCGGCTCGCACTATCATTTCTTCGAGACCAATCCCGCGCTGAAGTTCGAGCGCAAAAAGGCGCGGGGCATGCGGCTCGATATCGCGGCGGGGACTGCCGTGCGGTTCGAACCCGGTCAGACACGCGAAGTCACGCTCGTTGCGCTGGCGGGCAAGCGCACGGTCTACGGCTTCCGCGGCGATGTGATGGGTAAGCTGTGATGCAGACACATGTCGGCGGCTGCCAGTGCGGCAAGGTCCGCTACGAGATGTCCGGCGAGATCGGCGAAGTCATCGCGTGCAACTGCTCGCGTTGCGGTAAACTGGGAACGCTGCTGACTTTCGTTCCGGCCGAGAACTTCAAGCTGTTGTCGGGCGAAGATGCGACGACCTTGTACAAATTCAACAAGGGCATCATTCAGCATCGCTTTTGCGCGACTTGCGGGGTCGAGTCGTTCGCAAACGGCAAGGCTCCAAACGGGGCCGAGATGGTCGCGGTCAATGTGCGCTGCCTCGACGATGTCGATCTGGATTCCCTGAACGTGAAGAAATTCGACGGCAAGAAATACTGAACGAGAAATACTGAAAGATCAGCATGGCCACCAAAATCTCCCGTTCCGTCTATGCGGACATGTTCGGCCCCACCACCGGCGACCGCGTGCGGCTCGCCGATACGGATCTCATCATCGAGGTCGAGAAGGATTTCACCGTCTACGGCGAGGAGGTGAAATTCGGCGGCGGCAAGGTGATCCGCGACGGCATGGGCCAGTCGCAGGTGACCAACCGGCAGGGCGCGGCGGATACCGTCATCACCAACGCGCTGATCGTGGATCACTGGGGCATCGTCAAGGCCGACGTTGCGATTAAAGAGGGTTATATCTCCGCGATCGGAAAGGCCGGCAATCCGGATATTCAGCCCGGCGTCACCATCGTGATCGGTCCCGGCACCGACATCATCGCGGGGGAGGGCAAGATCCTTACCGCCGGCGGGTTTGATGCGCACATTCATTTCATCTGCCCGCAGCAGATCGAGCATGCGCTGATGAGCGGCGTCACCTCGATGCTCGGCGGCGGCACCGGTCCATCGCACGGCACCTTTGCGACCACCTGCACGCCGGGGCCGTGGCACATGGCGCGGATGATCCAGTCGTTCGACGCGTTCCCGGTCAATCTGGGAATTTCCGGCAAGGGCAACGCCTCGCGGCCCGCAGCACTGGTGGAAATGATCAAGGGCGGCGCCTGCGCATTGAAGCTGCATGAGGACTGGGGCACAACGCCCGCCGCCATCGACAACTGCCTGTCGGTGGCTGATGACTACGATATTCAGGTGATGATCCACACCGACACGCTGAACGAGTCGGGTTTTGTCGAGGATACGGTCAAGGCGTTCAAGGGCCGCACCATTCACGCCTTCCACACCGAGGGCGCGGGCGGCGGCCATGCGCCGGACATCATCAAGGTCGCGGGCCTGAAGAACGTGCTGCCGTCGTCGACCAATCCGACCCGGCCGTTCACGCGCAACACCATCGACGAGCATCTCGACATGCTGATGGTCTGTCACCATCTCGATCCGTCGATCGCCGAGGATCTGGCCTTCGCCGAAAGCCGCATCCGCAAGGAAACCATCGCCGCGGAAGACATCCTGCACGACATCGGCGCGCTGTCGATGCTGTCGTCGGACAGTCAGGCGATGGGCCGCCTCGGCGAAGTTATTATCCGCACCTGGCAGACCGCCGACAAGATGAAGAAGCAGCGCGGCTCGCTGCCGGAGGACAAGGGCAAGGACAACGACAACTTCCGCGTCAAGCGCTACATCGCGAAGTATACCATCAATCCTGCGATCGCGCATGGCGTGTCGAAACTGATCGGCTCCGTCGAGAAGGGCAAGATGGCCGACCTCGTGCTGTGGTCGCCGGCATTCTTCGGCGTGAAGCCGGATCTCATCGTCAAGGGCGGCTCCATCGTGGCGGCTCCGATGGGCGATCCGAACGCGTCGATCCCGACGCCGCAGCCGGTGCACTACCAGCCGATGTTCGCGGCCTATGGAAAATCGCTGACCGCCTCGTCCGTGGTGTTCACCTCGAAAGCGGCGATCACGGGCGGGCTCGCGAAGAAACTCGGCATCGACAAGACGCTGTATGCTGTTTCGAACACCCGCGGCCGCATCTCCAAAAAGAGCATGATTCACAACGGCGCGACGCCGAATATCGAGGTCGATCCCGAGACCTACGAGGTGCGCGCCGACGGCGAATTGCTGACCTGCGCGCCCGCGGAGGTGCTGCCCATGGCGCAGCGCTATTTCATGTACTAGGGTCCTCCCGATCCAAAAGAAGCAAATCCGGGAGGATACCTTGATCTACGTTGTTGCGACTTTGACCATCAAGCC
>JAGVII010000225.1 GCA_020056155.1 Afipia sp. | reverse complement strand
GGCGCAGGCGTTTAACGCAGCAATGCCAGAGGCTTGGGTGCCGATAATAACCCGCCGGTGCGGCTGCTTTTATGGGTTAACGTGCGGAGTTATCCTCACCTGCGGCGTTATCCTTCAAGTTTCGCAAGAGGATTCACCGGCGACGTTATCTCTCCGCGTCGTCCCCGCGTTTTTTCGCGTCGCTCTCGCGCAGCTTTTCCGCGTCGCCCCCGCGAAGGCGGGAACCCATAACCACCAGCTGTGGTGATGGCGAAAGAGAGCGCAACTGCTATCGCGACAACATCGATAGTCCAGGGAGTATGGGTCCCCGCCTTCGCGGGGACGACATCGGATGTGTCGAGCGATCTCGCATCCCATCGTTCCGATCCACCGATTCAAACAGCCGCGTCAGGTTCACGCTTGGACATTCCGGATACAGGTTCGCGATCTCGCGGCGCGAATGCGCCCGAGGTATGAGGTACGTTTCGTCACCCTCGAAACAGAGGGCGTGCGGAACGCCGGATGCTCAGCGCATCCGCAGCCCCGTGTGCAAGGTAGAAAGCACACGAGCGTAGTCACCACGAACACGCCGAAAACATCCGGCGTTCCGCACGCAATGGGTTACGGCTTGCTTCGTGCTCTCCCCGGCGGTCGATTGCTATCAGTCGCCGTCGTTCCCTGCTGAGGGTTTCCGCCTCCGGTTGAAGGCGGCTCTCTGCCGGACTTGACGCCAGCGTCCGGGCGTCAGGACCACACGATTTGGGCCGTCCGCGACAACATCGTCGTCAGCGCTTCATCGGCAACTCACGGACCCTTTACGGGGAATCCGCCCTGCTGCCTCATCCGCGCCTGACGCTGCCGCGTCCACCGCATCCCGCCCCGCGTCCGTGACGATCGCGAGCCGCCCCTCTGTGGGACGGGATGAATAGGAATATAGTCTCATATGGTGTCTTGGTCAAGCATCTTTTGCTGCTTTCCGTCGCACACTGCCCCAATAAAATTTCTTCAATTTATGTTTCCAATCAGTGGCTTGGCTGACGATCCGCTAAATATATCTTCCTAAAGATGCATCGAGTGATTATCTCCTCCTAAACAATTGGTGATAGAGTGGGGACATGCCCGGATTCGTTGCAACAATTCCAGAATGGTTTCCCACGCGGAAGGCCGCGCAAGTAGCAGCATTTTTTGCTAACGAAGCTGGCGGTTCAATTAATATCCTGCGCCTCGCTAAGTTGATCTATTTGGCTGATCGGCTGAGCATGGATCGACGTGAACACGTCATCACTGGCGACAACTTTGTGTCGATGCCGTTTGGCCCGGTGAACACATACACTTACAGTTACATGAACGGTCAAGCTGGTGACCGCACCGAACAATGGGCAGAGTTCATTGCGCCTCGTAAAAACAATGACATCCCTTTGTCGCGCAAAATCCAAATCGAAGATTTGGATGAATTGAGTCGTGCGGATATCGCCGTTCTTCGTGATACTTGGAATGAGTTCAAGGAGATTGATCGCTTCGAACTCGCCGAGTGGACTCATCGTTTTTGTCCAGAATGGCGGGATCCTAATGGATCATCCATTCCAATTGACTTTGCTACTGTGTTCAAACGCCTCAATAAAGCTGAACCGATAGAACTCGCAGAACAAATCCAAGCAGAACGAAGCTTGCGATTGGGCCTTTCGGGACGATAGTGGCATACGCTCCCTATCGTAAGGCCGCGCTGTTAATTCCGTTCAACGATGTCCCACATCTTTTTGTCGTAATGAACAATCCAGATAAAGACGGCCTCTGCCTTTTAGTTATGATTAGCTCAACGAAACAAGGGCGGTCTCACGACAAAGCATGCCTGCTAAAAGCAGGTGATCACGAATTCATCAAGCACGACAGCCACATTGTGTACAGACTTGCATACCACAGTCCGTCCGTTCACGTATCGAACATGGTTCAACGAAAACTTTACTCAGAAAAAACTGACGTTAGCGACGAACTATTTTCTCGGATCAGTGAAGGCCTACGGACTTCTGACGAAACCACTCCTGCCATTCTGCGGTATGCAAAAGAAGTCGGCATATAAATCTTACAATTAACGTATCGCTCCCCTATACCACCGCGTTGCTCGGCGTCGGGCGGTCATGAATCTGCTGGCCGAACAGCGAGCCGACAAGCTCGACCACCGTGCGCGCGGTGAGGCCGCGGTTGTCCAGAAACGGATTGAGCTCGACCAGATCGAGCGAGCGCACCAGACCTGAATCCTGCAACATCTCCATCACCAGATGCGCCTCGCGGTAGGTCGCCCCGCCCGACACGGTGGTGCCAACGCCGGGGGCCGATACCGGATCGAGAAAATCCACGTCTAAGCTGACATGCAGCACGCCGCTGCGCGCCCTCACCCGCTCGATGAATTCACGCATCAGCACGCCGACGCCGAACTCGTCGATCCTGCGCATATCGGCGATCCAGACATCGCGCTGCGCCAGCAATTCCTTTTCCAATCTGTCCACCGAGCGCAGGCCGAACAGGCCGAGCTGGCGCGGCGCGATGGAGGATCGCTCATCGCGCGGCAACAGATCGTCCAGCCCCGGCTCGCCGCACAGGAACGCGCCGGACATGCCATGCATGTTGCCGGTGATCGTCGTCGCGGGCGTGTTGTAGTCGGCGTGGGCATCGAGCCAGAGCACGAACAGCTCGCGCCCTTGCGCGTGCCAGTGCCGCGCGACGCCGTTGACCGAACCCATCGACAGCGAATGATCGCCGCCGAGAAACACCGGGATCGCGCCGGACTTCGCCATGGCGTAGGCGCGCTGGCTGGTCTCGCCAAGCCACGCCTTGATTTCGCGGTAGTGCTTCGCACTCAGTGGCGGCGGCTCGTCGCTGAACATCAGTTCGCGCGGCGAGATGTCGCCATGATCCTCGACCGTGAAGTCGAGGCTTTCCAGCAAGGCGGCGATGCCCGCCGTGCGCAGCGCCGCAGGCCCCATCAGCGCGCCCTTCTGCGACGCGCCGACTTCGATGGGCACGCCGAGCAGCGAGATTTTTGTCGGGTAGGCGTTTGAATCAGCGGTCACGAACAACCTCGCGGGTGGCGATGGAGACGGAACTGTGTGGGCATCCTAGCGGGATTCGCGCGCCGCGATACGCACTCTCAACGCAAAAAGCCCCGGAATACTCCGGGGCTTTTGTGGTTCTTCAATACTCGCAACCGTCATGGCAGGGTTTATCCCGGCCATCGACGTCTTTGGCATCAGCAAAGGAAGGCGTGGATCACCGGGACAAGCCCGGTGATGACGAAGTCAGCGTCCGTCATTGCGAGCGAAGCGAAGCAATCCAGAGGCAACAAGAAAGGACTGGATTGCTTCGTCGCAAGCGCTCCTCGCAATGACGAGAACGCGGTATCAATAACGGTAGTGATCGCTCTTGTACGGGCCTTCCTGCTTCACGCCGATGTAGTCGGCCTGGTCCTTGCGCAGCTCGGTGAGCTTGACGCCGATCTTGGCAAGGTGGAGGCGCGCGACCTTCTCGTCGAGCGACTTCGGCAGCACGTAGACTTCCTTCTTGTACTTGCCGTCCTTGTTGTTAGCCCAGAGTTCGATCTGCGCCAGCGTCTGGTTGGTGAACGACGCCGACATCACGAAGGACGGATGGCCCATCGCGTTGCCGAGGTTCACGAGGCGGCCTTCCGACAGCATGATGAT
>JAGVII010000741.1 GCA_020056155.1 Afipia sp. | reverse complement strand
TGACCTACCTGCAGGCGTTCCCGTTCGACAAGATCAAGATCGACCGCACTTTCGTGATGAATCTCGGACGCAACACGCAGTCCGCGGCCACTATCCGCGCCATGATCGGGCTCGGCCACGGTCTCAACATCTCCATCGTCGCCGAAGGCGTGGAAACCCAGGAGCAACTTAGTTTCCTCGCGGACGAGGCGTGCGATCAGGTGCAGGGATACTTCCTCGGCAAGCCGGCTCCAATCGAGACTTACGCCGAATGGGTCGGCCGCGCCAAGCGCCCCGCCGCCAGGAATGTCGTCAAGATTCCGCGCAAGGCCGGCTGACGCGCGCTGACCAATCGAAAATCCATCAGGCTTGACTTGCGATGGTGACCGTCGGAGATCATCGCGGCATGGCTGATGTCGATATCGCGATTATCGGGGGCGGTCTCAACGGTGTGTGTCTTGCGCGTGACGCCGCCGGGCGAGGACTCCGGGTTGCCTTGTTTGAGCAGAACGACCTTGGCGGCGGTGCTGCACCGGCGGCGGCGCATCTGATGCACGGTAATTTCATCGATCTCGAACATGGCAGCGCGCTGCGCGTGCGCGCCGCTCTGGCGGAGCGGGACATCGCGCTCCGGGCCGCGCCGCATCTGGTGCGTCCCATGCGCTTTGTCCTGCCGGTCCACGCCGAGGAGCGGCCGCCAGCGATGCTGCGGGCTGGCTTGTTCGTCTATGGCCGGCTGGCCGCGCGAAGCCCGCTGCCAGGCCCGGAAATTCTCGATCTGACCATCCACGAGGCCGGGCACCCGCTGAAACGTTCGCCCGGGCTGGCGCTGGCCTGGACTGACTGCATCGTCGATGAATCGCGCCTGGTTATTCTCAACGCGGTTGATGCCGCAGCGCGCGGCGCTGCGATCAGGACCGGCGCGCGCTGCGTCTGGGCCGACCGTTCCAAGATCTGGAAGCTCACGGTCATCAACCGCGGCCGGCGCGAAACCGTCACGGCGCGGGCGCTGGTCAACGCGAGCGGGGCGTGGACGCGGCAGGTGGCCGAAACCGTCTTGCATTTGCCTGCCGTTCAAGCGAGTTTCGCGAAAGCCAGCCAGATCGTCGTGAGGCGGATACTCGATCGCGACTTTGTCTACGCTCTCCAGAATGACGACCGCCGGATGATCTACGCCATTCCCTATCAGCGCGACTTCACCTTGATCGGCACGTCCGAACGCAGCTTCGATGGCGACCCGGCGATGGTGTGGGCCGGTGCTGACGATCTGGCTTATCTTTGTACGGCGGCCAGCCGCTATTCCCGCGAACGGGTGGAACCTGCCGATGTCGTGCACGCGATGGCGGGTTGTGTTGCGCAAGGCCGCCGCGACGGCGTTGCGCAACTGAATCGCAAGCGCGGCGAAGCGCCGTTGCTGACGGTAATCGGCGGCGCCACCACCACCGCACGGCGGCGCGCGGAGCGCGCGCTGGCGCAACTTACAAAAGTTTTCGCCGCGTCGCCGCTGTGGACGGCGACGGAGCCGCTGCCCGGCGGTGACTTTCTCCACGAGAGTTTCGGCGATCAGGTCGACGATGCGCGCAAGCGCTGGCCGTTTCTCAGCGAGCGCCACGCTCACAGGATGGTCGCTGCCTACGGCACGCGGATCGACCGGATTCTGGGTGCGGCAAAAAGCATGGATGATCTCGGTCCCCGGTTCGGCGATGACCTCACCGGCGCGGAGGTAGTTTACTTGATGAGAGAGGAATTCGCCCGCTTCGCCGACGACATTTTATGGCGGCGGTCCAAGCTCGGCCTGTCGATGCCGCGGCAGGATCGCGGAAGGCTTGCAACATTCATGGCCGTGGCATGACGGCGGCGATAGGTGAAAAGCCGTTGCTGCGGATCGCATCGGTGGTGAAACGCTTCGGCGGATTTACTGCGGTGGACGATCTGTCGCTCGACATCGCGGCCGGTGAGTTCTTCGCGCTGCTGGGGCCGAGCGGTTGCGGCAAGACCACGCTGCTGCGCATGCTGGCGGGATTCGAGACGCCCGACGCGGGCGCGATCTACCTCGATGGCAACGACATCGCGCAAGTGCTGCCGCATGAACGGCCCGTCAACATGATGTTTCAGAACTACGCGCTGTTCCCGCACCTGACCGTCGAGGGCAATATCGCGTTCGGCCTGAAGCGCGCCGGTTTGCCAAAGGACGAGATCGCCGCGCGGGTGGCGGAGATGGTGGCGCTGGTGCGTCTCGGGGGGATGGAGAAGCGCCGTCCCGATCAGCTTTCCGGCGGTCAGCGTCAGCGCGTGGCGCTGGCGCGGTCACTGGCGCGCCGTCCCCGGATGCTGCTGCTCGACGAGCCGCTTGCCGCGCTCGACAAGAAACTGCGTGAGACCACGCAGGCCGAATTGCTGGAGGCGCAGCGTCGTCTCGGCATGACGTTCATCATTGTCACCCACGATCAGGAAGAAGCGATGACGGTCGCCGACCGCATCGGCGTGATGGATAAAGGCAGGCTGGTGCAGGTCGCGCCGCCGCGCGAACTGTACGAAGCGCCGAACTCTCGCTGGATCGCGGGCTTCGTCGGCGACATCAACCTGATCGAAGGCGAGGTGGAGATGCGCGAGCCGGGCAGGATCGCCATTGCGACGCCTGATGCCGGGACCATCGTGGCCTCGCGCGCGCCGGAAACACAGGCGGTCTGCGTCGCGGTCCGTCCCGAAAAAATCCGCCTTGCGCCGGTGCTCCAGGATGCGTTCGCGGTCAAGGCGCGCACGGGCGCGATTACGTCGGCCGGGTTTCTCGGTGGCTTGTCTGTTTACAGCGTGGCACTCGATCAGGGCGCCGTATTGCGCGTCACACTTCCGAACGCCACGCGCGCAACCGCTGATGGATTTACGGTCGGACAGCGGGTGAGCGTCTCGTTCGCGCCCGATGACGTCGTGGTGCTGGATCGATGAGCGGGCGGCGCATCTTCACCCGCCCGGCGCGGCTGGCCGCGCTGGCGCCGTATCTGTGGATGGCGCTTTTCTTCCTGGTGCCGTTCGGCTTCGTGCTGAAGATCGCGTTGTCGCAGACCGCCATCGCCCAGCCGCCCTACGTTCCGGTGTTCGATCTCGCGGCGGGATGGGATGCCTTCAGGACGGCGCTGGGGACATTGTCGCTCGACAATTTCAAGCTGCTGGTGTCGGACGATCTCTATATTCTCTCCTATGTCCGCAGCCTCGCGGTCGCGATCACCTCGACGGCCATTCTGCTGCTGATCGGCTACCCGGTGGCTTACGGCATGTCGCGGCTGCCGCGGCGCTGGCAGCCGATCGCGATGATGCTGGTGATCGTGCCGTTCTGGACGTCGTTCCTGATCCGCATCTACGCCTGGATCAACGTCCTCCAGCATGACGGCCTGCTCAACAAGACGCTGCTTGCGCTCGGCATCATCGACAAGCCGCTGGTCTGGCTTTCGACCGATGCGGCGATGTATCTCGGCATCGTCTACTCATATTTTCCGTTCATGATCCTGCCGCTCTACGCGACGCTGTCGAAAATGGACGACGCGCTGCTGGAAGCCGCCGCCGATCTCGGCGCGTCGCGGCTGAAAGCCTTCTGGCTCGTGACGGTGCCGCTGTCGCTGCCGGGTGTCGGCGCGGGGCTGCTGCTGTGCTTCATTCCCATTGTCGGCGAATTCGTGATTCCCGATCTGCTCGCGGGTTCGGACCGCATGATGATCGGCCAGACACTGTGGCTGGAGTTTTTCACCAACAAGGACTGGCCGGTGGCGTCGGCGATTGCGATTGTGCTGCTCGCGCTGCTGCTGATCCCGCTGCTGGTCTATGAGAAGCTGCAGCGCCGCCATCTGGAGACACGCTGATGGCGACCGGCAACGTCGCACGCCTGTCGGGTTTCAACCTCGCATCCGTCGCGCTGGGGCTGGCGTTCCTGTATCTGCCCATCGCGATACTCGTGATCTATTCGTTCAACGCCTCGCGTCTGGTGACGGTGTGGGGCGGCTGGTCGCTGCGCTGGTACATCGAATTCTTCAACGACGAGGCCATGCTGTCGGCGGCGTGGATGAGCCTGCGTGTGGCGTTCTGTTCGGCGACGGCGGCGACGGTGCTCGGCACGCTGGCCGCGCTGGCGCTGTCGCGCGGCGAGCGTTTCAGGGGGCGCACGCTGTTTTCCGGCATGCTTTACGCGCCGCTGGTGATGCCGGAAGTCATCACCGGGCTGTCATTGCTGTTGCTGTTCGTGGCGATCGACGCCGGACGCGGATTCTGGACCGTCACCATCGCGCACACCACGCTGACCATGTGTTTCGTGGCGGTGGTGGTGCAGTCACGGCTCGGCGCGCTCGACGCCAGCCTCGAGGAGGCCGCGATGGATCTGGGCTGCTCTCCGCTGCAGGCCTTCATTGCGGTGACGCTGCCGCTGATGCTGCCGTCGATCGCGGCGGGCTGGATGCTGGCATTTACGCTGTCGCTGGACGATCTGGTGATCGCGAGTTTCACCACCGGGCCGGGATCGGCGACGTTGCCGATCCGGATTTATTCGGAAGTGCGGCTCGGCGTGAAGCCGGAGATCAATGCGATCTGTACGCTGGTGATTGCCGCGGTGGCGCTGGTGATTATCGCGGCGTCGCTGGCGACGAAACTGTCGAGCGACCAGGGCGAAAGCGCCGCGCCGCTTTAGTCCGCCTTTTCCGGCGCGGAGTTTGCGGCAGCGGGCGCGGCGACAGGGGATTCCGGAGCGGTGGCGGGCATCGCAGCCGGTTCCAGCGGCGGAACAGGCGGCGGTAGCACCGGCGCCGGCAGCACGGGTTGCGGGATCGCGGCCTG
>JAGVII010000290.1 GCA_020056155.1 Afipia sp. | reverse complement strand
GTCAGCCGCTGCATCCGCGCCGGCCATTCGGCGCGGGCAATGCCCTGCTCGCATGCGGACGGATCAAGCTTCAAAGAATCGATGGCGCGCAGCGTGGCGATGGCGAGCCCGGCATTGTCGAACTGATGCCGCCCGAACAACCGCGGCGCGGACAGATCCAGCAGGCCGCGCTCGTCCGAATAAACCAGCCGCCCGCGCTCGACATTGACATGCCAGCCTTCCGTCGCCGCATGCAGCGGTGCGCGGGCGCGCTTCGCGATCTGTTCGATCACGACAAGCGCCTCCGGCGGCTGCTCGGCGCAGATCACCGGCACGCCCTGCTTGATAATGCCGGCCTTCTCGGTGGCGATCTTTGTCAGCGTATCGCCGAGGAATTCGATGTGGTCCATGCCGACCGGCGTGATGACACTGGCCAGCGGCGCGTCGATCACGTTGGTCGCATCGAGCCGTCCGCCAAGGCCGACCTCGAGCACCACCACATCGGCCGGATGCTCAGCGAACAAATGAAATGCCGCGGCGGTTTCGATCTCGAAAATCGTGATCGGCTCGCCGCCGTTGACGCGCTCGCAATGATCGAGCGCCTCGCGCAACTGGTCGTCGGTGACGAGGACGCCGCCGCCGGCCCGGCCGAGACGAAAGCGCTCGTTGAACCGCACCAGATGCGGTGATGTATAGACATGCACGCGCAGCCCGGCCGCTTCCAGAATGGCGCGCAGGAACGCCACCGTCGATCCCTTGCCGTTGGTGCCGGCGACATGAATGACGGGCGGAATCTTGCGTTCAGGATGATCCAGACGCTCGAGAATCCGCCACATCCGGTCGAGCGTGAGATCGATGCGCTTGGGATGCAGCGATGCGAGGCGCGCAAGAATGTCGTCGTAGGACGGCGACGCGTTCCTGGACGGATCCTTGGCCGCAGGTGATGTCACGCCGGGGACGCGGTCGCGGGCAGATCGACAGGCAGCGGCGCGGCCGGCAATTCAAAGCCTTCGGCGGCGGGCGCCTTGGTCAGCAAACGGCAGAGCCGCGCCAGCGTCGCGCGCAGATCATGGCGATGCACCACCATGTCCACCATGCCATGTTCCTTGAGATACTCGGCGCGCTGGAAACCCTCGGGGAGCTTTTCGCGGATGGTCTGTTCGATCACGCGCGCACCGGCGAAACCGATCAGCGCGCCCGGCTCGGCAATCTGCACGTCGCCCAGCATCGCGTAAGACGCGGTGACGCCGCCGGTGGTCGGATTGGTCAGCACCACGATGTAGGGCTGACCAACCTCGCGCAGCATCTGGATCGCCACGGTGGTGCGCGGCATCTGCATCAGCGAGAGGATGCCCTCCTGCATCCGCGCGCCGCCCGAAGCCGCGAAGATAATGAACGGCGATTTTTTCTCGACGGCGAGTTCAAGGCCTTTCACGACGGCTTCGCCCGCCGCCATGCCGAGCGAACCGCCCATGAAATCGAAATCCTGCACGGCGACCACGACGGCGTTGCCTTCGAGCTTGCCGTAGCCGACCTTCACGGCATCGTTCATGCCGGTCTTGGTGCGCGCATCCTTGATGCGGTCGGCATACTTACGCTCGTCGCGAAACTTCAGCGGGTCCGGCGTTACTTCGGGAAGCGCCACGTCGTACCAGGTCTCGTTGTCGAAGATCGACTTCAGCCGCGCCGCCGCGCCCATGCGCATGTGATAGTTCGAGCCGGGAATGACGAACTGGTTCTGTTCGACATCCTTGTAGAACACGAGCTGCCCGGAATCCGGGCACTTGATCCAGAGATTCTCCGGCGTTTCGCGCTTGAGAATGCTGCGAATCTTCGGCCGGACAACGTTGGTCAACCAGTTCATGACGGGCTCCGCCTCGGTGAAATGGATATATGGACGTCCGGGCGCAGACCGGCAACCCGGCCTTGCCCAAATATAGCTCTTGGCAACGCGCTACTCCGCCGCCTGTTTTGCGCCGCGCACGCCCTGCGCCAGCGCCGCCGCAAGATCGGCGACCGCAGGAACCGTTTTCGCCGTGGCGTGCCCTTCCGAATCCAGCGTCGCGCGCAGGGCATCGATCAGCGCCGAACCGACCACCGCACCGTTCGCCGCCTGCGCGATCCCGGCGGCGGCCTCCGGTGTCCGGATGCCGAAGCCGACGCACACCGGCAACTGGGTGTGGCGCTTGATGCGCGCCACCGCCGACGACACCTGCGCGGTATCGGCGCTGGCGGAGCCGGTGATGCCGGTGATCGAGACGTAATAGACGAAGCCCGAGGTGTTCGCGAGCACGGCAGGCAGCCGCTTGTCGTCGGTGGTCGGCGTCGCGAGGCGAATGAAGTTCAGCCCGGCCTTCATCGCCGGAATACAGAGTTCGGTATCTTCCTCGGGCGGAAGATCGACGATGATCAGCCCGTCGACGCCGGCGGATTTCGCATCAACGAGAAATTGATCGACGCCGTAGATGTAGATCGGATTGTAGTAACCCATCAGCACGATCGGCGTC
>JAGVII010000104.1 GCA_020056155.1 Afipia sp. | reverse complement strand
GTCGGAAGCATGGCGATCTTCAAGCTGAAGGACGGCTATCAGGGCGACTTCTTCGAGGATTTCAAGAAGATGATCGCGGACCGGATTCACGTCGCTCCGATCCTCAAGGCGCGGCTGGAGAAGGCTCCGCTGGATATTGACAATCCGAGCTGGGTCGAGGACGACCAGTTCGACATCAACCGCCATATCTTCCGCGGCAGCCTCCCGGCGCCGCACGACCGCGCGATGCTCGAGCGCACGGTCGGCTGGATACACGCCAAGCTCCTCAACAGGGCGCGCCCCTTGTGGGAGTTCTATGTTTTCGAGGGCATGGATAACAACGAGGTCGGGCTCTACTCCAAGATGCACCATGCCTGCATCGACGGTGGCGCGGGTGCCGCGCTGACCAATATGATCTACGACATCACGCCGGTGCCGCGCGAGTTTCCGAAGGCGGTTCCGAGCAAGCCGGCCAACGAGCCGCGTGATATCGCGGCCAACATGCTCGATTCGTATACCCAGCTCTGGCGTCAGCCGCTGGATGCCACCAAGGCGAAAAGCTTCGATCTTCCGCGCACGGGCAGAAGCGATCTCGGCTCCGTGTTGTTCGACAACGCGATGTTCCAGATCGAGAGCGGGATCAGGATGATTGGCGGCGTTCCCGAAACCGTCAAAAGTATTCGCGATATGGTCGCGAAGGTGTCCGATCCGAAGTCGCGCGAAAGCCTGGCGAGCATGGTTTCGCCCTCGACGATGCTGAACAAGTCGATCTCGTCCGAGCGAAGCTTCGCAGGCGTTTCGGTTTCGCTCCCGGAAGCCAAGGCAATCGGGAAACAGGCCGGAGGGAAGCTCAACGACGTCGTGATGGCGCTGTCGAGCGGCGTACTGCGCCGGTATCTGCTCGAACATGGCGGGTTGCCGAGCCGCTCGCTGACCGCAGCAGTGCCGATCTCGCTGCGCGAGGAGGGGAATACCGACGCCAACAATCAGGTGTTCGGGATGATCTGCTCGCTGGCAACCAACATCGAGGACCCGAAGGAGCGGCTGGAGGCGATTATCGCGCAGTCGGCCAAATCGAAGGAAATGTCGCATCCTCTGCGCGCGCTGATGCCATCGGTTTCCAACGTTGCGATGCTTGGCGCGCCGATGCTGATCCAGGTGCTGGCACTGCTCTACAGCCGTTCCAATCTCTCCGATGTGCTTCCACCGACTGCGAACGTGACAATCTCCAATGTGCCCGGTCCACGACAGACACTTTATGCCGTGGGCGCCGAACTGTTGCATATCTTCCCGGTGTCGATCTCGACGCATGGCCTTGCCCTGAACATCACCGTGCAGAGCTATCGCGACCAGCTCGATTTCGGCTTCATCGCCGGCGCGAACATCATTCCTCATGTCGAGGTGCTGGCGGATATGCTGCCCAAGGAGTTCGAGCTTCTCGCCGCGGCCTTCGCAGCGCCCGGCAGCCGCGCAAATGTCGCAAGCTGAACGTGGCACCTGCAATGATGCAAATGCCGCCGCTTCAGTATGCCGAAACCAACGGCATACGCATGGGCTTCTACGAAGCCGGTCCAAAAACAGACACGCCGCCATTGGTGTTGTGCCACGGCTGGCCAGAGATCGCGTTTTCGTGGCGGCACCAGATCAAGGCGCTGAGCGAAGCGGGCGTTCGGGTCATCGCGCCGGACCAGCGCGGCTATGGCGCGACGGATCGTCCGGAATCGGTCGAAGCCTACGACATCGAGAACCTGACGAACGATCTGGTCGGCCTGCTCGACCACCTGAAAATCGACAAGGCGATTTTTGTCGGCCACGATTGGGGCGGATTCATCGTCTGGCAGATGCCGCTGCGGCATCCATCGCGCGTCGCAGGGGTGATAGGCGTCAATACCCCGCATACGCCGCGTACGCCGAGCGATCCGATCGGGCTGCTGCGCAAGCGTTACGGCGATCATCTCTACATCGCGCAATTTCAGGACCCGGAACGCCGCGCTGACAAGATATTCGATGGCCGTGTGGAGGAAACCTTCGACTTTTTCATGCGCAAGCCGATGCCGCAGAGGAAGGCGCTGGAAGCCGGCGAGGGGCCACCGGCGGCTGGTCTCGGCGCATCGCCGAAG
>JAGVII010000343.1 GCA_020056155.1 Afipia sp. | reverse complement strand
CGGCGAACGGCCCACCAGCGGAATGGAATCGAATTCACCCTCGTCCTTGACCGAGGCCGGACGCTCCTTCGGCTCCGACAATGCGCGGCCGACGATCGCGATCAGTTCCTTCAGGTCGAACGGCTTCGGCAGATATTCATACGCGCCGCGTTCCGACGCCCTGATCGCTGTCATGAAGGTATTCTGCGCGCTCATGACGATGACCGGAAGATTCGGGCGCATCTTCTTGATCCGCGGCAGCAGGTCGAAAGCGTTCTCGTCCGGCATCACGACGTCCGTGATGACGAGATCTCCCTCGCCCTGGCTGACCCAGCGCCACAGGGTGGCGGCATTTCCGGTCAGCCGCACCTCGTATCCGGCGCGTGACAATGCCTGATTGAGGACGGTTCGGATGGCTGTGTCGTCGTCAGCGACAAGTATGCTACCTGCGGGCATTTTTAGTCCTCATCTACAGTCTGTGAGGCATGCAACGGCGTTCCCGGGCGCGCGTCACTATTGCTTTTGGTTGGGTTGAACATCGGCAACAACACGCGGAACACCGTTTTGCGCGGCTGCGATTCACATTCGATGATGCCGCCGTGATCGTTGACGATCTTGGCGACGAGCGCGAGACCGAGCCCGCTTCCCGTGGGCTTCGTGGTCACGAACGGATCGAAAAGATTTGGCAGCAGATCGTCCGGCACGCCCGGCCCGTTGTCTTTCACGCAAAATTCCAGCGGCAAAGATACCCGCGACTTTTTGCCTGGAATCGAAAGACGTACGCCGGGTCTGAACGCCGTAGTGAGCTGGATTTCCGCGTCGGTTCCCAGATCGATCACCGCCTCGGCAGCGTTCTTCACCAGATTCAGAAACACCTGAATCAACTGATCCTGATTGGCCAGCACAGGCGGCAACGACGGATCGTACTCCTCGACGAACTTGATATTGCGAGCGAAGCCGGACTGAGCGAGGCGCTTCACGTGATCGAATACGGAATGAATGTTGACCGGTCCCCGCGCCACAGGGCGTTCGTCACCGAACACTTCCATGCGATCGACGAGTGTCACGATCCGGTCCGCTTCGTCACAGATCAGGCGTGTCAGCGTACGGTCTTCTGGCGAAGCAGCCTGTTCGAGCAGTTGCGCGGCGCCGCGAATACCCGACAGCGGATTCTTGATTTCATGCGCCAGCATCGCCGCCAGCGCAATCACCGAACGGGCGGCGCTGCGATGAGTCAACTGCCGGTCCATCTTGTCGGCGATGGTGCGTTCCTGGAGCATCACGACAATGTGGCCGGGATGCTCGCCCAGCGGCGCGACGTGAAGATCGACCTGACGGTCGCCGCCAATACGCGGCGTGCCGAGATCCACCTTGTATTCGTTCACGGCCGAGCCGGTGCGGCGCACCTGATCGATCAACGCGAGCAGCGGGCTGCCGAACGGCACCAGTTCGCGCAGCATCTGCCGCTGCAAATGCGGGATAGATGTTTCGAAGAATGATTCCGCTGCGATGTTAGCGTCTAGAATCTTGCCGTCCGGAGCAATCAGCATCACCGGATTGGGCAACGCATTCAGAATTGCATCGCCGTTGGCGAACTGCGGGGCGCGTTTTTCGGCGGCATTGCTCATGCGGCGGCGCTCCAGGAAAACTCGCCAAAGGCATCATGAAGCGAGCGGCGTACGTGAGCCGGATCCGTCGCTGTCAGGATAACCTGCCGCCAGCGCTTGAGGGCATCCGCGGATGCGGCGCTCCCCTTCGCCGCTACATCGAGCGCCCAGCCGAGATGCTTGCGCGCGTGGCGCGCGCCGACGCGAGGACCATAGTGCTCCACGACCTGATCGTAGAGGTTGCAGACATGGTCCAGTTGTTTGTCGAGATGCGGCACCGCTTCCTGCTCGCCGCCGTCGAGACGGCGGGCGATCTGACCGGGCAGCCACGGCTGTCCCTGTGCGCCGCGTCCGATCATGACTGCATCGGCGCCTGATACTTCGAGCGCGCGCGCGGCTTGTTCGAACGTTGTGATGTCGCCGTTGACGACCACAGGCACGGTCACGGCATCCTTGACCGGCCGTACCGCGGTCCAGTCGGCGCTTCCCTTGTAGAACTGGCACCGCGTGCGGCCGTGGACGGTGATCATCTTCACGCCTGCTGCCTCAGCTCGCCGTGCAAGCTCCGGCGCGTTGAGCGACGTGTCGTCCCAGCCAAGCCGCATCTTCAGCGTCACCGGAACACTGACCGCGGACACTGTGGCCTCAACAAGCCGCAGCGCATGATCGAGATCGCGCATCAGCGCGGAGCCAGACTGCCCTCCGGTGACATGGCGTGCCGGACAGCCCATGTTGATATCGATAATGTCGGCGCCGGCGGCTTCCGCGATGCGCGCGCCCTCGGCCATCCAGTGGGTTTCGCAGCCGGCGAGTTGAACCACATGCGGGCCGATACCAGTGGCTTCACAGCGCAGGACCGACATCGGTCGGCCGCGCGCGAGATCGTCGCTGGCCGTCATTTCGGATACAACGAGTCCCGCCCCCAGCTCAGCGGCAATGCGGCGGAACGGAGCGTCGGTCACCCCTGACATCGGGGCGAGGAGGACGCGATTGGCGATCTCGATATCGCCAATGGCCAGTGTTGCCTGACGTGCCGGAGCCATACCGATCACTGTTCTTTTCGCTTTTTGTCGAACTCCGCCTCGTTGCGAAGAACGTTCAGCTTAATTTCTAAGCAACTTGATATCATGCCTACACTTTAGCCAATTCTGGGCTGCTTGCAAGTGCGGCGCAACAATTCTTCCAAATTCTTCACAGGGTTGCGGAAACGTGCTGTTCCCTGGCCGAATATGGTAAGGGCTGCACCCAAACCCGCCAATTCGGCTTATCCCACCCTGTTCGGACGGTCGCCACATCCTCATGTCAACGCCAAAACGGACTGCCGCTATCATTGTTGCCGCCGGCCGCGGGCTTCGCGCCGGAACCGGAGGCCCCAAGCAATACCGATCCATCGGCGGTAAAACCGTCCTTTCGAGGGCGATGGAGCCGTTTTGCACACATCCGGATGTCTTCGCTGTTCAACCGGTGCGCAATCCGGATGACGCGGATATTTTCGATCAGGCGGTCTGTCATCTCAAGTATCAGCAACCGGTGAGCGGCGGCGCCACGCGCCAGGCATCGGTCCGCGCCGGACTCGAGGCGCTTGCGGACCAGTCGCCGGACATTGTTCTCATCCACGACGCGGCGCGCGCCTTTGTCACCGGCAAGGTGATCTCGCGCGCCATCGATGCGGCGCTGATCACGGGCGCTGCGATTCCCGTCGTGCCTGTGACCGATACGATCAAGATCGTCGATGGATCGGGTGCCGTCGAGGCGACACCGGATCGTGCGAACCTGCGGATCGCGCAGACGCCACAGGCGTTTCAGTTCGACACCATTCTCGAAGCCCATCGCCGCGCCGCGCGTGAAGGCCGCGATGATTTTACCGATGACGCTGCAATTGCCGAATGGGCAGGATTGACCGTCGCGACCTTTGAAGGCGATGCTGCGAACATGAAACTGACCACCCCGGAAGACTTTGCACGCGAGGAAGCGCGCCTTGGCGCCATGCTGGGCGATATCCGCACAGGCACCGGCTACGATGTGCATGCGCTGACCGATGGCGATCATCTGATGCTGTGCGGCGTGCGCGTGCCGTTCAATCGTAGCTTCCTTGCCCATTCCGACGGCGACGTCGGACTTCATGCGATTGTCGATGCTATCCTCGGCGCACTGGCCGACGGCGACATCGGCTCGCACTTCCCGCCGAGCGACCCGAAGTGGAAGGGCGCGGCCTCCGACCAATTCCTGAAATACGCTGTCGAACTCGTCGGCAAGCGTGGCGGACGTATCGCGCATCTCGAGGTGACGATGATCTGCGAAGCGCCGAAAATCGGTCCGCTGCGCGATGCGATGCGCGCGAAGATCGCCGAAATCACGGGACTGCCGCAGTCGCGCGTGGCCGTGAAAGCGACGACGAGCGAACGTCTCGGATTTACCGGACGCCAGGAAGGCATTGCCGCGACCGCCAGCGCGACCATCCGGCTGCCTTGGGATGCTAGCGACGGGCAGTTCGCATGAGCACCAGCGCCGTTCGCGCCCTCTCCCGCTCGTTGCTGGATCTGTGCCGGATGCGCAAGCTGACGATTGCGACCGCAGAGTCCTGCACAGGCGGACTTGTCGCGGCGGCATTGACTGAAATTCCCGGCTCCTCCGACGTCGTGGATCGCGGCTTCATTACCTATTCCAACGAAGCCAAGCACGCGATGCTGGGTGTCGAAACCTCGACGCTTGAGACATTCGGCGCGGTCAGCAAGGAAACCGCGACCGCGATGGCCTTCGGCGCGCTGGAACATGCCGACGTCGATCTGGCTGTTTCGATCACGGGTATTGCCGGACCTGGCGGCGCAACACCGGGAAAGCCTGTCGGGCTGGTGCATCTGGCGGTCGCCGCGCGCGACGGTCGTATCACGCACAAGGAATGCCGCTTTGGCGCGATTGGGCGCAACAATGTCCGCGAGCAATCAGTGGTCGAAGCGCTGAAGATGCTGACGGAGATGGCGCGCGGACCGAAGCCGCCGATCAAGAAACGGCCACGCGCGGCGGCCCATAGACTGCATCCGCGCGTTTCTCGAACGCCGCGGCGAAGCGCTGGAAAGCGGCGTCGAACATCGCGCCCATCAGCACCGCGAGCATCCGACTCTTGAACTCATAGGCGATGAAGAAGCCGACATCGCAGGCGTTCTCGGACTTCGTCGCGAAGCTCCAGCGATTCTCAAGCTTGCTGAACGGACCTTGCAGGTATTCGACAAGAATTTTCAGGTTTGCCTTGTCCAGCGTGACGCGGCTGGTGAAAGTCTCGCGGACGACCTGAAACGATACGGTCATGTCGGCGACAATGATTTCGGTGCCATCCGGCTTTTGCGTACGCTGGCGCACCTTCAACGCGTGGCACATCGGCACGAATTCAGGATAGCGCTCGACGTCGGCGACGAGATCGAACATTTTCTCTGCGCTGTGACGGACACGGCGCTTGTTTGAAAACTGAGGCATCGTGAGAGCTTAGCGTCCGGCCGCCGCGCGGGCTGCTTGCAGTTTGGCGAAATCCTCGCCGGCGTGATGCGACGAGCGTGTCAGCGGGCTTGCCGACACCATCAGGAAGCCCTTGGTGTAAGCGACCTTCTCGTAGCCGCCGAATTCATCCGGGGTCACATAGCGCATCACCGCATGATGCTTGAGGCTCGGCTGCAGATACTGCCCGATGGTGAGAAAATCGACATCGGCCGAACGCAGGTCGTCCATCACCTGCAGCACTTCGTGACGCTCCTCGCCGAGGCCGACCATGATGCCGGACTTGGTGAAGATGGTCGGGTCCATTTCCTTGACCCGCTGTAACAAACGGATCGAATGGAAGTAGCGCGCGCCCGGACGCACGGTGAGATAGCGCGACGGAACGGTTTCCAGATTGTGATTGAACACGTCGGGCTTGGCCGCAACCACCTGCTCCAGCGCGCCGTTCTTGCGCAGGAAGTCCGGTGTCAGGATTTCGATGGTCGTGGTGGGGCAGCTCGCGCGAATGGCGCGGATCGTTCTGGCGAAATGATCCGCGCCGCCGTCGGCAAGATCATCGCGATCCACCGAGGTGATGACGACATGGTGCAGGCCGAGCTTCTGAACGGCGAGCGCGACATGCTCCGGCTCCGATGCATCCAGCGCGTTCGGCATTCCGGTCTTGACGTTGCAGAAGGCGCAGGCGCGGGTGCAGGTGTCGCCCATGATCATGAAGGTGGCGTGCTTCTTGTCCCAGCACTCGCCGATGTTCGGGCAACCCGCCTCCTCGCACACGGTGACGAGGCCATTTTCCTTGACGATGTTGCGGGTGTTGGCGTAGCCGCGCGAAGTCGGCGCGCGGACCCGAATCCAGTCGGGCTTCGCCGGCGACTTCGAATCCGGCCGGTTGACCTTCTCCGGATGGCGCGGGCGCACCTGATTGGACGACACCGTATCGATCAGAACAACCATGAAAAGTCCGTGATTTCCTTGACCTTACCTAAGCCTGCCGATCCGTTGGTGCAAGCCGCCGATCTCATGATACGGTAGAATGAATAACATGTTTTCAAGCGATCAAGCATGGTCCTGCGCGCGCATCCCCTACCCATAAATGGCTGAAAGCCGCGTCCCGCCCCCAGCCGGACGGCTGCTGACGCGCAGGTTTTTCGCGCGCAGCGTTCATCAGGTTGCCCCTGGCCTGATCGGAGCGACGCTGCTGGTGGATGGCGTCGGCGGCATCATCACCGAGGTCGAGGCCTATCACCACACCGACCCGGCGGCGCATTCGTTCAACGGGCCGACGCCGCGCAACATGGTGATGTTCGGCCCGCCGGGCTTTCTCTACGTCTACCGCTCCTACGGGATTCACTGGTGCATGAATGTCGTCTGCGAGAAGGAAGGCTCGGCCAGCGCGGTGCTGATCCGCGCGATCGAGCCGACTCACGGCATCGCGGCGATGCGGCGCCGGCGCGGACTGCACGACGAACGCACGCTGTGTTCGGGACCGGGCAAACTCTGCGAGGCGATGGCCGTGAGCGATAAGCACAACGGTCTTGAACTTGATGTGCCACCGATTGCGATTCACGCACGCACGCGGAAGCCTGAGATCGTCAGCGGCATCCGCATCGGCATTACCAAGGCCGCCGAATTGCCGTGGCGCTACGGACTGAAGGGCTCGAAATATCTCAGCAAGCCGTTTCCGGCATAAGGCGAAACGGTGACGAACTCCGCTGCAAAAGGCGAAAAGGTGACGTAACAGCGACACCCCGAGTTTTCGAGATGTTTGCATCGCGGTGACGCCTTTCCGGTAGATCGCGCGC
Organism: Afipia sp.; assembly: GCA_020056155.1. Classification (GTDB taxonomy): domain Bacteria; phylum Pseudomonadota; class Alphaproteobacteria; order Rhizobiales; family Xanthobacteraceae; genus Afipia. The sequence goes on along the minus strand of JAGVII010000343.1, from coordinate 3,304 downwards.
TTGTTATGCGTGAGAAGCATGACCTCGAAGGCACGCAAGCCTCGAAAAAGTGCATCCATCAGAATGCAGGCAGCCGCTGTCAGATTTCTCGTCGCCCAGGCCAGACCTGGACTCGTCATTGCGAGGAGCACCTGCGACGAAGCAATCCAGTTTTCGCTTTTTAGAATCTGGATTGCTTCGCGAAGCCTGTCATCGGGCGGCGACTTCGCGCCGGCCCGTTGGCTCGCAATGACAAGAGAGAGACAATTGATCTCGTTCAAATCGCCGCGTGGCACACAGCCTCGATCCGGTTGCCGTCGGGATCGCGCAAGAACGCCGCGTAATAAGATGTGTGATAGTTACGCAAGCCGGGCGCGCCGTCGTCGCTGCCACCCGCCGCGATACCCGCGTCCCAGAACGCATCGACCTGAGTCTGCCACTTCGCCTTGAAGCACCAATGCCGGCCAGCCGCGTCCTCAGGCTTCGGTCCTTTGCGGATGGAGATATAGACGCGGTCGGGATAGGCGGAGCGCGAGCGTTCGCCGTAGCCAAGCCAGTCATCGCGCCGTCCGACCTTGACGACGCCAAGCGCATTCATGATCGCATCATAGAACCGTTCGGCCGCAGCGATGTCGGAGACGGTAATCGAAACATGATCGAGCATCGGTCACTCCGGGATTATCACTCCGTGATTTTCACTGGCCAGACTACATTCACGCCCGGCGTCTTGAGAAGTCAGTCAGCAGCGCAAACAAAATCACGGGCGATGCTGCGATTGCGATGGGTATGAATGCGAATGCCGAATTTCGGCTGAAGTCCCACACGAATCCGCCGATGATCGAAACAAGCATCGCGGCGCCATAACCAATCGTGAAGACCCCCGCGGACATGCGGGGCACGTCATCCGGTGCGACCAGCAGAGCGGGCAGCGTCAGGACGAGGGTCAGCACAACCGCACAGGAGAAGCCGATGATTGCTGCCGCCGCCAGAACACCCCACAGGCTCGTTGCGGACAAAACGCCTGCAATGCCTGCAAGGCCGATCATTGCAGCCCCGATGAGCGGCCACTTCTTTCGCTCCCAGCGGCTGGACATGACCAGCAGAATGAATGACGCCGGTAACTGCCCGACGTTCATCGCTGCAAGCGCAGGGCCGATGAAGTCCGTGCGTCCGGTCTGGAGCAAAAATCCGGGAAGAAAGGCATTGGCGCAGAAGTAGAGCTGGGTGCCACCGCCCATCATCAGGCCGATCTGCCAAAGCAAGGGATCGCGCCAATCGGGCATCCACTGGCGAGGACGGGAAACCGGCGCGCTCTTGCCTCCGGGCTGAAACCAGAAGATGACGAGCGCGATGACGACGAGTGGAACCGACCACAACACGAGGCTGGCCCGCCAGCTTCCGCCCACGACCGGCAATATCACGGCGACAAGAAGCACCGGGAAGATTTCGCCGAACAGAAGTCCATTGGTGTAAACGGCGGTGGCAAATCCAATCTGTCTCGGCACCCATTGGCGCACGATCGGCGGCATCGCCGGTTGCATCACCGCAATCCCCGCCGCCATGACGACCGTTGCGCTGTAGAGCGCGATCGTATCGGAGGCCAGACCGCGCAAGGCCGAACCCGTCGCGGCGATCAAAAGCCCGATGATCAGCGCGGGCACAGCGCCGACACGCGCGATCAGGAGCGAACCAGGAATCGCGACCAGAGCGAACAGAAAAACCGGAATGGCGTTGAGAATCCCGACTTCCGTGCCGGAAAGCTTGAGATCGAGAATGATAAGCGCCAGCACCGGCGGCACAGCAAGGATAGTCAGGCGCAGACCGTTCCCTGCGAGCCAGAGAAGAAACAGCCCGCCGAACGCCGACCGTGCCGAGCTCACGCCACGTCCTTGAGCCGCTCCAGTGCTTCGAGAATCTTCGCCCTGCGGGCTTCGGCTTCCTCGCGCTTCTCGCGCTGTTCGTCGATCACCTCTTCCGGCGCGTTGGCGACGAACTTCTCGTTGCCAAGCTTGGCATCGACACGCTTGATGTCCGCGTCGGCCTTCGCGAGTTCCTTGTCCAGGCGGACTTTTTCGGCAGCGAGATCGATCACGCCCTTGAGCGGGATCGCAGCCACCTCGCCGCGCACCAGCAACTGCACCGAGCCGTCCGGCGCACGATCGGCGAAGGATATATCGCCGAGCCGCGCGAGGCGCTTCATCACGTCGCTCCAGCGCTCCGCGCGCGACCTGATGTCGGCGGATGCTCCGATCAGCACCAGCGGGAACAGCGTTGCGGGCGGAATATTCATTTCCGCCCGCATCGAACGGATTGCCGAGATGAGTTCGATCAGCCAGCCGATTTCAGCCTCGGCCGCGGGATCGCTGAATGTTTCGATTTCCGCCGCCGGCACAACGATCACCGGCATCGCCATCGGATCGCCGGCGATGGCCGGCTCGATGATCGGCTCTGCCGGCGCCTTGAGAGGCCATTCGGCCAGTGCGAGGAGCCCGTCTCGCTGCGCCGTCACCGCCCAAAGCTCTTCCGTGAGGAACGGCATGAACGGATGCAGCAGTTTGAGGATTTCGTCGCGCGCCCAGGCGATGCTGGCCTGCGTCTCGGCCTTGGCCGGACTGTCAGCGCCCATCAGCACGGGCTTTGCGAGTTCGAGATACCAGTCGCAATAGATGTTCCAGACGAAGCGGTACATGATCCCGGCCGCGTCGTTGAAGCGATAGGCCTGGATGGCTTCGGTGATCTCGCGCGACGCGCGCGCGGTTTCATGCGCGATCCAGCGATTGAGGGTTTCCTTCGCGTTCGACGGATCGAACCCGTCGGTCAGCGCGCAGCCGTTCATTTCGGCGAAGCGCGAGGCGTTCCAGAGCTTGGTCGCGAAGTTGCGATAGCCTTCGACGCGCTGGGTCGAAAGCTTGATGTCGCGGCCCTGCGCCGCCATCGCGGCCAGCGTGAAGCGCAGCGCGTCGGCGCCGTAATCGTCGATCAGGTGCAGCGGGTCGATGACGTTGCCTTTCGACTTCGACATCTTCGCGCCCTTCTCGTCGCGGACGAGGGCGTGGATGTAGACGGTGGGGAACGGCACATCCTTCATGAAGTGCATGCCCATCATCATCATGCGGGCGACCCAGAAGAAGATGATGTCGAAACCCGTCACGAGCACGTTGGTCGGATAATAGCGCTTCACGTCGATGTCGGTGTCGGGCCAGCCGAGAGTCGAGAACGGCCACAGCGCCGAGGAGAACCATGTGTCGAGCACGTCCTCGTCGCGGGTGATGAAACCCTCGCGCTTGTCCGGATCGCGCGCCATCTCGTCGCCCTGCTCCGGCGT
>JAGVII010000292.1 GCA_020056155.1 Afipia sp. | reverse complement strand
TCCTCGGCCTTGCGCAAAGCCTCGTCGGAAATGACCGTCGGATCATTGCCCGGCGGTGTATTTACCGTCGTCATGCGATCTCCCCCTCGCGACCCTGTTCATTGCGGGCCTTGCGGTCTTCCTGTTGACGCAGGGACCATCGTTAAGGCGCATTGAGGCGGGTTCGATCGATTTAGGCAAGAACTCGTTTTGAGATGTGTCACAGCATCGTTCGCTGGCAGCGGGAAACCGCTTTGGGTTGCGCGCCGGCGGTGGGACAATCAGCATACTGGAACTGGCGTGATCGTCGCGGCGAGAGTCTTGGGGACGTCCGGGTCGGCGCCGGTATCCGGCGGTGGGTCTTCAAAATCGCGAAATTGCGCGCTGCGCAGCAGCAAATTCAGTTGACTTCAGGCTAAGTGAGTGCTTACTCACGCCGCATGAGCACCCTGAGACTCACGGGCGATCTCCGCCGGGAGCAGATCCTGGAGGCGGCCAAAGGTTGTTTCGCCCTGTATGGTTTTGCGGGGACGACGACGCGAAGCGTCGCGCGTGCGGCGGGCATCTCGGAGGGACTGCTGTTCAAGCATTTCCCTACTAAAGCCGCACTCTATGCAGAAATACTCGCGGAAGCCTGCGAGGCTGATCCGGAATTGCTTCGGTTGCGCGAACTGAAGCCATCGACGGAGACGCTGGTCATTCTGATCCGCGAGATGGTCGTGCATTTCATGCGCGCACCTGACGAGCCGGATCAGGAAGATGCGCAGCGGATCAGGCTGTTGATCTCAAGCCAGTTGAACGACGGCGAATTCGCGAGGGTGCTCTATGACAAAATCGGAGACCTGATCGGTCCCATCTTTAACGCCTCGCTTGAAAGCGCCATTGCTGCCGGCGACGCGGAGCGCACGGAGGGTGAACCGCTCAACCTTTTCTGGTTCGCTCATCAGATTGTTCACATGATCGCCCTTACAAGGCTTCCCGCGACTCCCTCGCTGGACTATCCAAGCGCGCCGGACTTCGAACGGCATATTTGCCAGTTCATTCTTCGGGGTATCGGAATGAACGGCCGGGCTATCGCTTCTTATTTGGATACCGTTCCATCGCTATCAGAAGCGTCGGTCCGGATTGCGGAAAGTGCATAACATGGACGCCAAGAGCACACCCTCTCATCAAACCCCTTCGTCGGGCGAAAAGACGCAGCACAAGCCGGTGCGCATGCGACGCTGGCTGATCATCGTCGGCGGCGCACTCGTGCTGTTGCTGGTGGTCATTGTGGGCTTCAATCACCTGCGCAGCGAAGGCATCAAGAAGTACTTCGCCAGCATGAAGCCGCCGCCGACCAATGTCAGTGCTGTCGAGGCGAAGTCGGAAGTGTTGCCGAACCTGCTGACCGGCGTCGGCGACCTCGCTGCCGTCCATCAAGTCAACGTCACGACCGACGTCAGCGGTCGCATCACCGAGATTTTGTTCACGGCGGGTGCCAAGGTGAAGGCGGGCGATCCGCTGATCCAGATTTTCGACGCGCCCGATCAGAGCGATCTTGCCAGCTACAAGGCGCAGACGCTGGCCGCCTCGCTTGCCCTCGATCGCGCCAAGGCGCTCGCAGCGAAGAGCTTCGGTCCGCAGGCTACGGTCGACCAGTCGCAGGCGGCTTTCGATCAGGCCCAGGCAGCGGTTGCCAAGACCGAGGCAATCATCTCGCAGAAGCGGATCAAGGCGCCGTTCGACGGCGACCTCGGCGTGCGTATGGTCGAACTCGGCCAGTATCTGAGCGCCGGAACGCAGATCGTCTCGTTGACAGATCTGTCGCAACTGTTCCTGAACTTCACGGCGACTGAAAAGGACCGCGCGGTTCTCAATGTCGGCCAGACCGTTCGCATCGTTGTGGACGCCTATCCGGGCCGCACCTTCGAGGGTAAGATCACCACGATCGAGCCGCAGATCAGTGCCGACACCCGCAACGTGCGGATCCAGGCCACGCTGGCGAACCCGGACCGGATTCTGCAGCCCGGCATGTTTGCGACCACCACAGTTGAACTGCCGCCGAAGCCTGCGGT
>JAGVII010000790.1 GCA_020056155.1 Afipia sp. | reverse complement strand
GCCGGCGTCGGCGAGCTGATGCTCAAGCTCGACGTCCTTGTATTCGCGCGCATGCACCTGCGTGACGACTTCCTTCCAGAGCACGCCGCTCTTCATGACGTTGTGCTTTTCCATCGACGTCATCTTGTTGCGGCGCTTGCGCGCGAGATCGAAGGCGACGCGCGAGATGCGCTCGATCTCGTAGGTGTCGTAGACCTGGGTATCGACGGCGCGCTTCTGGCCGTTGCCGAGATCGGTGATGGTCTTCGGCTCGCCGAAGTACACGCCGCCGGTCAGTTCGCGCACGATCATGATGTCGAGGCCTTCGACAATCTCCTTCTTGAGGCTGGAGGATTCCGCCAGCGCCGGATAGCAGATCGCCGGACGCAGGTTGGCGAACAGCGCCATGTCCTTGCGCAGCCGCAACAGGCCTGCTTCAGGGCGTGCATCGTAGGGAACGTCAGCCCACTTCGGTCCGCCCACCGCGCCGAAGATCACGGCGTCCGCGGCCTGCGCCCGCGCCATGGTGGCATCGGTGATCGCGACCTTGTCGGCATCGTAGCTCGATCCGCCGACCAGTCCGGTTTCGGTCTCGAACCTGGCAATACCGCGCTTGTTCAGCCAATCGATGACGCGCGTCACCTCCGCCATCACTTCGGTGCCGATGCCGTCGCCGGGAAGAAGCAGGAGTTTATGCGATGCCATGATCGAAGGTCTCGTTCTCAGTTGCTGTCATCGCCGGACTTGTTCCGGCGATCTCGATCAATGAAGCGTGGCGCCAATCTATCGGGATGCCCGGCACAGGGCCGGGCATGACAAAGGAAACAATGTGCGCGGACTTGCTAAATCGCCCCTGCGCAATTGGCAAGACACCATTGCCGTGGGGTGGTTGGTCAAGCGGGCCTGAAACTGGCAAGGTTGCCGCACCCGCCGGAGCATTTCCCGTGAAACCCGCCGATCCTGCCATGTCCGCGCATCCCGCGCGCATGATCCTCATTCTCGCGCTGGCCCCCGCAGTCGGGCTCGGCATCGGCCGCTTCGCCTATTCGCTGGTGCTGCCCGACATGCGCGATGCGCTCGGCTGGTCGTATTCGACCGCAGGCTTCATGAACACGGTCAACGCCATCGGCTATCTCGCAGGCGCCCTGGGGGCTGCGTCCTTTGTGCGGCGCTTCGGCCTGTTTCGATCCGTCGCGATCGGCGCGCTGGCCTGCCTGATATCTCTGGCGATCTGCGCGCTGTCGGCGAAAGTGCTGATTTTCAGCTTTGCGCGGCTGCTGGCCGGCCTTGGTGCGGCACTCATTGTCGTCGGCGGCGGCACGCTGGCTGCAACGATCGCGCAAAGCAGGCCATCCCAATCGGCTTTCCTGATCAGCCTGTTTTACATCGGACCGGGAACGGGCCTGATCATATCCGGTCTGGTGTCGCCGTTCCTGCTGCAATGGTTCGGCACCGGATCGTGGTGGATCGTCTGGATCGCGCTGGCGGCGATCTCCGTGCCGATGATCGTTCCGTTCCTGCTCAGCCCGATCGACACGTCAACGGTCACGGCTTCGGACGCGCCGCCCGCCGTGACGTTGAAGCCAGTGGCGCCTTACCTTGCAGGATACTTTCTGTTCGGCGCCGGCTACATCGCCTACATGACATTCCTGATCGCCTATGTCCGCGATGCCGGCGGCGACGCCGCGGCCCAGAGCCTGATCTGGTGCATGATCGGACTGGCCGGTTGTATCGCGCCATGGCTGTGGCGCGGACTGACCACAGGAAGCAGCGGCGGCGGCGGCATCACCGCGATGCTGATCGCCATCAGCACCATCGGCACGGTCATCGCGCTGATCGGAACGTCGACGCCCGTGCTCGCGCTCTCGGCATTTGTTTTCGGCAGCGCGTTCTTCTCGGTGACGACAGCGACAACGGCCTTCGCGCGACTCAATTATCCGCCCGCCGCATGGCCGAAGGCCATCGGCATTTTCACGATCATGTTCAGCCTCGGTCAGGCGCTTGGCCCTTTCGCCACCGGCGCGATCACCGACGCAACCGGAAGCCTGACTTACGCGCTCTATCTGTCCGCTGCCGCGATGATTCTCGGCTGCGTGTTATGTGCGTTGCAGCGGCCTCTTGCGCGCTCCACCCTCTAGCATTCTCAAAACGCCCTTGCAGAATTGGCAAGACACCCTTGCTTGCGATTGATTGGTCATCGCCGCCGGAAACTGCCAAGGTGGCGACCCTGCCGGAGCTGCCCCGTGACATCCCCCGAGTCCGCCCACACGACCGCCACCCCGTTCGCGCATCCGATGCGCATGATCCTGATCATCTCGCTGGCCGCCGCCATCGGGCTCGGCATCGGCCGCT
>JAGVII010000864.1 GCA_020056155.1 Afipia sp. | reverse complement strand
TCCGCGAACAGGTTGCCGAAGCTCGCCCAGTTAGTCGCGCTGTCGCTCGCCAGCGGCATCACGCAACCGCCACGTTCGATATTGCCGTCCTTTGAGACAGTCAGCGCCCGGCAGTTGTCGAGATACTCCGCCCATGTGTTGGGGATCCTGAGGCCCTTCTCGGCGTAAAGATCCTTCCGATAGTAACAGGTCACCAGATTGTAATCGTAGGGATAGAACCAGTTCTCTCCCTGATACTTCCAGGCGCCCATCTGCCCCCAGGAATGCTGCTTCACGAGATCGGTCACCGGAATAAGATGACCGCCGCGGGCATACTGAAGAATGTGGGCGATATAACCTTGGGTGGCGAGGTCATACGGAGTACCCGCATTGATCGCTGCCATAGTTTTTGCATATGCGCCGCTGATCGGCGTCGAATCGACGATGATCTTGACGCCGAACTTGCTCTCATACGCGCTGCACGCATTTCGCAGCACAGTCTGGCTGTCGGCCGCGGTTTCATTGTTCAGGAATCGGAGCGTCACTCCGGCTTGAGCATTTACGTACGGAGCCGCCAGGGAGCTCGTCGCTCCAACCACCGCTCCTGCGGACGTTTTGAGAAAGTCTCGCCGGTTAAAGCCGAAAGACTTACCCTTGAACTTCCATTGGTTTGACTTGTGCTCGGTCATGATTTTCCCTCCCTTTGCTATTTTCATTTATTGATTTTGATTGCCTCAACGTCCTTCCGTTCTCACGCGAAAACACATGCAACCGCTGCGCGGGCAGCACGACGGGGATCTTGTCGCCGGCCGCGAGCACGTCGTCGCGCGCAAACACCGCGCGGAATTTCTGACCGAATATCGTCCCCAGCACATAGGTCTGTGCGCCGATTTGCTCGACCAGACTGACGATCATCTCGATGTCGGATGCCGCTTCAGCACGAATGATATGCTCTGGTCTGATCCCGACAGTGACGCTCTTCTCGGTCTCGACAAACTCGCCGTCCGGCAATCCGAGCTGCAGTTCGCCAGAACGAACCTTCAGACCACCACCGTCACGGAGCAGTTCACCGTCAACCAGGTTCATCTCGGGCGAACCGATGAAGGCGGCCACAAAGACATTCATCGGCCGGTCGTAAAGATCCAGCGGCCGTCCGGCTTGCTGGATCCAGCCATCGCGCATGATGACAATCCGGTCACCGAGCGTCATGGCTTCGACCTGGTCGTGTGTCACGAAAATCATCGTGGCTCCGAGCCGGGCATGCAGCGTCGCGATTTCCTCGCGAGTCTTCACGCGCAGCTTGGCGTCGAGGTTGGAAAGAGGCTCATCGAGCAGAAAGACATCGGGGTCTCGGACGAGCGCACGGCCAAGCGCAACCCGCTGCATCTGACCTCCCGACAGCTGCCGCGGCTTCCGCTCGAGCAAAGGATCAAGGCCGAGGCTCGACGCCGCGCTGCGCACGCGACGGTCAATCTCGTCTTTCGGTTCTCCGCGCACACGAAGACCAAATGCCATATTGTCGTAGACGGTCTTCTGCGGATAGAGCGCGTAGTTCTGGAACACCATCGCAATATTGCGATCTTTCGGCGGGAGTGCAGTCACATCCCGCCCGCCGATCATGATCTTGCCCGATGTCACATCATCGAGGCCGGCAAGCATGCGCAACGTGGTCGATTTCCCGCAGCCGGACGGCCCGACAAAAACAACCAGTTCTCCGTCGGCGATATCCAACGAAAAATCCTGCACCGCCCATGGCCCTCGATCACCGCCAAAGGATTTCGACACATTCTGGAGAGTGACTCGCGCCATACAGCAAACCTCGCTTCGCGTTGCCTCTAGTTATTATTCCTATGCGCGGAACTCAGGTCGCATAGCTGTCTTCCAAATTGGACAGACCATTTTGGTCTTCCATACGTCTCCGCCTGGCGGCTGTCAAGCAATCTCCACGGTTGGCACCTTCAAAACCGCGATCATTGAGCAGAAGCTTTCGCCGGGATCGGTAATCCGGAACTCCGCCATAGAACCAATCACAACCTATATTGGTTTGACCAATTTGGTTGATCCAATTATAGATGAATGGAGGGCGCGCGGTTTCTCGAAATAGATCGCGTCATATGAACTAACAAGGAAGCGACATGGCCGGACCTCTAGTGGGCTACCGAGTGCTCGATCTCTCAAGAATTCTCGCAGGGCCGTGGTTGGGTCAGCTTCTCTCCGATCTCGGTGCTGAAGTCTGGAAGATCGAACGCCCCGGCACCGGCGACGACACACGCCAATGGGGTCCCCCTTTCCTGAAGGACGGCGAATCGAATGACACAACCGAAAGCGCCTATTTTCTTAGCGCTAACCGCGGCAAACATTCGATCTGCGTCGACATCGCAACCGACGAAGGCAGCGCAATCGTGCGTGCTCTGGCGCAGCAAGCCGACATCGTGATTGAGAACTATAAGGTCGGCGACATGTCCCGATACGGGCTGGACTATGAGTCACTGCGAAAGCTGAAACCCGATATCATTTACTGCTCCATCACCGGTTACGGCCAGACCGGCCCGATGAAGGATGTCGCGGGATATGACATGGCCATCCAGGCAACCGGCGGCCTGATGAGCATCACGGGTGAAAGCGACGATATGCCGGGCGGAGGCCCCCAGAAAGTTGGCGTTCCGATCGTCGACATTCTCACCGGCATGTACAGTGCAACCGGCGTCATTTCAGCGTTGCTGCACCGCGAGCGCACCGGCGAGGGCCAACACATCGACATGGCTCTGCTCGATGTTCAGGTTTCGGTACTTGCCAATCAGAACATGAATTATCTCACGACGGGAACTCCACCCAAACGCTCCGGTAATGCGCATCCGAATATCGTTCCTTATCAGGTGTTCAAGACAAAGGACGGCTCATTTGTGCTGGCCGTCGGAAACGATCAGCAGTTCAGGAAATTCTGTGCAGCAGCGGGATTGACGGAACTGGCCGCCGACATCCGCTTTCTCACGAACACCGATCGGCTTCACAATCGCGACCAGCTTATTCCACTTCTGGATGTGCATATGGCAAAGCAGACGACACGCCACTGGATATCCGCATTTGAGCCAGTCGGAGTTCCTTGCGCGTCGATCAACCGGCTTGACCAGGTGTTTGCTCACCCGCAGGTGATCCATCGAGAACTGCAGATCAATCTGCCTCATCCTTCCGGCGCGATCGCGCCTCTCGTCGGCAACCCGATCAAGTTTTCGAAAACGAAGATCGAGTATTCGAAGAGTCCGCCGCTGCGGGGCGAAGACACGGAACATGTCCTCAGGACCGTACTCAAATTTGATCAGGCACAGATTCAGCGCCTGAACGAGAGCCGAATTGTCGATACCGGCACGCATCCGCGGCGCTCCTCGCCAGGACGGCTCGAATAGGCGGGTGCTCGCACCCATAAATGAACACGGCCGACGCACACGGCGGCCGAGCTCATGACATCTGCCTGCAGATCTGGCGGCGGCGTGCTGTGGCAGGCGAAGCTCGGATAAATTCAGACAAATGCCGGCCTACTTAATGACCGAGGGCCCAGACTACCTTTTGAAATGCTGTTCTCTCCTGGGGAGACATAGTCTTATCCCAATGCTGCGACCCTTTCGGTCCCCATAGAAGAACAAAAACGGCCGATGCGACCAGCGAAGCAGCCAACACGCGAGTGATCATCGAAACACCTCTCTGTTGACGCCCGAACCCCGGCCACTATAATTGGACATACCAAAATGGTACTCCAAACCGACCCAAAAACAACGGCAAAAGTTCGTCACCTGTATCGGAAAGCATCCTGTCCGGCGAGCTATTTGCTTCAAGCACACCAGCCACGTTAGCCAGCCGCGGGCGTTCCCAAGGGGATTCGAAATGAAATTATCCGGATATGACTACATCATCGTCGGCGCGGGATCGGCGGGATGCGTGCTGGCTTCACGACTGAGCGAGGATCCGAACGTCAATGTTCTGCTGATCGAGGCCGGAGCTCCATCCGCATCCATCTTCGTTCACATGCCGGCCGGCATTCGCGTCCTCTACACAAGTCCAAAATACAACTGGCAGTTCTGGACCGAACCCCAGGCCCATCTCAACAATCGAAAGATCTACATTCCGCGTGGCCGGGTTGTGGGTGGCTCCTCCTCCATCAACTCAATGATTGCGATTCGAGGCAACGCCTGGGACTACGACTCGTGGGCCGATCAAGGCCTACCATCATGGAGCTACGAAAACCTGCGCCCCTACCTCAGGAAAATCGAGGATGCCACCCTGGTGACACGGGAGCGCAATCAGGACAGAGGATATTCCGGTCCTATTCGGCTGTCCTATGGCACCCTGCAACATCCCATTTCAAAGGCATTCATAGAAAGCGCGGTATCGACCGGCATGCGGGAGAACAATGGCTTCAACGGCCCATCCCAGATCGGCGCCGGCTTCTACGAACTCACCATCGCCGAAGGAAAGCGATCCGGAGCTTTCAAATATCTCGATCGCGCGAAGGGACGAAGCAATCTCACCCTCATGGCTAATTGCAGAGTTCGCCGGATCGCGATGGAGGGAACGCGCGCGCGCGGCGTGGTCATCGAGAAGGGCGGACGCGAGATAAAGATCTCGGCAGAGCGCGAGGTATTGCTGACATCCGGAGCCATCGGCTCGCCGCAACTGCTGATGCTCTCGGGTATCGGACCGGCGGATCACCTGCACTCGCTTGGCATCAAGCCCGTCCTCGATTCCGCTGGGGTCGGAGACAACCTGCAGGACCATCTGGATTGTGCGATTCGCCTAGAAGCCTCTCAGCCCGTTACGCTGACGCCGTATCTCGGCTTGATCAAGGGCGGTCTCGCGGGGGCGCAATACATTCTTCGGGGCACAGGCCCCGCAACGTCGCAAGGTGTCGAAGCCGGCGCCTTCTGGGGACCTGACAAAAATTCGTCGCTGCCGGAATGGCAGGCCCATCTCATCGTCGCGCTCCGAAATCCGCCGCCCAACGAACGCATCGATCATGGTTTCGCGATTCGCGTTTGCCAGCTTCGACCCAAGAGCCGCGGCACGCTGCGATTGAGATCAGCGGACCCATCCGACACTCCCGCTATCGATCCGCGCTTTCTCTCTGACGAATCCGATTTCGTCAGCATGCAAGAAGGCGTCAAGCAGTTATGCGAGATTATCGATCAACCGGGTTTGCGCAAATTTGTGAAGCGAAAGATCGATATCGATGCGTTTACGAGTGTAACCTCCCGCAAAGAATGGATACGAGCGCGGGCCGAAACGATCTATCATCCAGTAGGCACCTGCCGTATGGGCGTAGACAGCAACGCTGTTGTCGATGGTCAGTTGCGGGTTAGGGGGATAGACAACCTCAGAGTCATCGATGGCTCGATCATGCCAACAGTAATCAGCGGAAATACCAATCTGCCGATCATGGCCATGGCGGAAAAAGCCGCTGAGCTCGTTGAGGGAAGCAACGAGACGAGACACTCAGGCGCTGCTCCCAAAAAACAGACAGCTTAACGGTCCGAACATCTCGAAACGGCTGAGTGACCGATTTCATCGATGGACTAGTGGACACGCGATGCGCCGGATATACCACTACAGGCTGCGGTAATCCGCGCGTTGCAATACATCGTCTCCCGCAATCATAAGGTTGAAACATGACTGAGCGACTCGATCCGTATCGTGTGGAAGCTTACAACACCGCCAAACTGTCCGAAAACAAGATGCACGATGATTCCGTGGCCCTGAAATACGGTTTCAGAGGCGGACTGGTACCGGGAGTCGATGTTCTCGCCTACATGATCCACGTTCCGGTTGCGAAATGGGGCCGGACGTTCCTCGAGCGAGGTTTGATCGAAGCGCGGTTCGTCAAGCCTATCTATGACGGCGAGGACGTACTGGTTCAAGCCGAGGAGTCCGGCGATGGGCTGGCACTGACCGTCGAGCGCGGCGAGCCAAAAGCCACCGGACGGGCCTCGCTTGCAGACACTGCGCCGGTATTCTCGCTTGCCGATTTTCCCGACACCGCGCCAGTTGCGACAAGGAATCCTATCGACGCTGACTCTTACTCACTCGGTAAATGGCTCGGCACCACCCCGCGCTCCTGGCAGGGCGAGGCAGGTGCCGAATATCGCGCCGAGGTGCGCGAGACAGACCCTATCTACGCGCGCGAAGGCCTCGTCCATCCTGGCGTGCTGCAGCGGATCATGAACCGGGTCCTCATGGAAAATGCTGTTCTCGGGCCATGGATTCATATCGGCAGCCGCATGCAGCTTTTATCAGCCGCGGCCGACAGCGACGAACTGACCGCTCGCTCATGCGTCACAGGCAACTATGAGAAGAAGGGTCATTTGTTTGTAAAACTGGACGGTCTTATCGTTGCCAATGGCCGCACTCCTATCGCCCATTGTCAGCATACCGCGATCTATCAGCCTCGCACTCAAGCTGCATGAGGTGCGGTTGCTTCGGGCATTCAGCTCTTCTAACTCATTGTGGTGGTTGGCCGGACTGGCTAACCATTTTCATCAAGAAATTCTGGCGGGCGGGATGCCGTCACGCAGATAAGCCCAGGGGCCACAGCTACTGCTTACGACTGACTGCCCCTGCGGGCACAACGACATTCCATAACCGCTCATTAAGCGAATCGCGGACCGCTGCTTACCCTTCACCCCGCTTAAGGCCATGGCGAATAACTTGTCTACAACGGCTCTACGACTGACGAGTACAAGCGCCCGCGCATATCGATGTTGCGATGGTTTTCTTCATACCATTCGATTGCGGCTTCAGCGTATTCCTGCATCCGAGGCGACCAAAGTAACGCGCTCTTCTTCGCCCACTTCCAAGCGGCTTTTTCGCGCACTAACACATGAGAACTGCGCTGATGGGGACCCAACTGATGACCCAGTTCATGTAGCGCGGTCGCATAACTCAAAACCGATCTAATAGGCGCGATATAAATTTCTTCGCTCGCTCGTATTGAGTACGAGCGGCTTAGCCTGTTTAGACTACGATGGATAACAATCTGATTTTTATCAGCAATCGATTGGACGTGTTTATCCATTTCACCAACGGTCAAAGACATGTGAACCGATCTCTTTGAGTGCTGATTAACTCACCGTCCAAATGCCACCAAGGTCGCCCCGTGACTTTGAAGGCCAAGCTACCGCTTTTTCCGCCCTTTTCGAAGCGTAGCTGGCGGCTTTTCGTTTGCTTTTGGGACGGCCAAAAGCTCAGCGACGGGTAAGTCCAAGGCCGCCGCCAATCTCTCTAAGGTTTCGGCTGTCGGATTTTCGACCCCACGCTCGATTCGTCCGACATACGACCTGTCCACACCAGCATCCACCGCCAGCGCTTCCTGCGACAGGCCGCGCTTAACCCGCAGTTTTCGTACATTCCAGGCCACAAGCGCTGTCGCTTTCATAAGCGAAACAAACGACTTGGCGGCTCATTAAAACACGCACTATAATGTCCCTATTATAGATTTGGGGCAGTTGTGCGCATTCGCATTCATCGTGGGACTAAAGAGATCGGCGGGACCTGCGTCGAACTGGCTGCCGAGGGCGGCCGGATTCTGCTGGATCTGGGATTGCCTTTGGATGGCGATGCAGACGAGGCCAGCGTTCATCCATCGATAGAGGGGCTGGCGGGCGACAGCGATCTGCTGGCTCTGGTTCTGTCCCATGGTCACGTCGATCATTGGGGACTGGCACATCTTGCCGGACCTGAACTGCCGGTCGCCCTTGGCGCAGCAACACACCGCATTCTGAAGGCTGCGGCTCCGTTCGTGCCCAGACCCTATGTGCCTGCGACGCCAATCGAGTTCACAAGCAGTACGCCGCTGCAGTTTGGTCCATTCCGGGTCACGCCACATCTGGTCGATCACTCCGCCTATGATGCTTATGCCCTGGAGGTGGAAGCCGGTGGCAGGCGCCTGTTCTATTCCGGCGATATC
>JAGVII010000677.1 GCA_020056155.1 Afipia sp. | reverse complement strand
GTCGCGGCGCCTGAGGTGTCCGGCGAACAAACCGCCAGCGTTCGCCCGCACATGAGCAAGGATGACAACGGCAACGAGGGGCGGGGCGGTCCTGGCACGTCCGTCATCACCAAGGTCAAGCCGAAGACCAAGCGTCCGAACCTCTACCGCGTCCTGATCCTGAACGACGACTACACTCCGATGGAGTTCGTTGTTCATGTTCTAGAGAAGTTCTTCAATAAGGACATTGAAGCCGCGACAACGATCATGTTGCATGTGCATCACCACGGCATCGGCGAGTGTGGCGTTTTTACGTATGAGATCGCTGAAACCAAGGTGACGCAGGTGATGGACTTTGCGCGAAAACATCAGCATCCTTTGCAATGCGTGATGGAAAAGAAGTAGCATTTGAGTCTCGTTCGGCATGGGAACCGGGCGAGGCGACGAGAATTGATCAACTGGACCAGACAGGCGATCAATACAGACGATCAGTAAAGTGGCGGGGGCCATAAGGGACGCGAATGCCGACTTTCTCTCAGAGCCTAGAACAATCCCTGCACCGCGCGCTGGCGATCGCGAACGAGCGTCACCACCAGTACGCGACGCTCGAGCATCTGCTGCTTTCGCTGATCGACGACTCGGACGCCGCCGCCGTCATGCGTGCATGCAGCGTGGATCTCGACAAGCTGCGCGGCAGCCTCGTCAACTATCTCGAAACCGAATTTGAGAATCTCGTCGCCGAAGGCTCTGACGACGCCAAGCCGACAGCCGGGTTCCAGCGCGTCGTTCAGCGCGCGGTGATTCACGTGCAGTCGTCCGGCCGCGAGGAGGTCACCGGCGCCAACGTGCTGATCGCGATTTTCGCGGAGCGCGAGAGCCATGCCGCCTATTTCCTGCAGGAGCAGGACATGACGCGCTACGACGCGGTGAACTACATCAGCCATGGCATTGCCAAGCGGCCCGGCGTCTCCGAGGCGCGGCCGGTGCGCGGCGTCGACGAGGAAGCCGACGCCAAGGGCAACGACGATTCCAAGAAGAAGGGCGAGGCGCTCGAGACCTATTGCGTCAACCTCAACAAGAAGGCGCGCGACGGCAAGATCGATCCGGTCATCGGCCGTCACGCCGAAATCAACCGTGCCATCCAGGTGCTGTGCCGCCGTCAGAAGAACAACCCGCTGTTCGTCGGCGAAGCTGGCGTCGGCAAGACCGCGATCGCCGAAGGCCTCGCCAAGCGCATCGTCGACAGCGAAGTACCGGAAGTGCTGGCAGCGTCCACCGTGTTCTCGCTCGACATGGGCACGCTGCTTGCGGGCACGCGCTATCGGGGCGATTTCGAAGAGCGCCTCAAGCAGGTCATCAAGGAACTGGAAGCGCATCCGAATGCGATCCTGTTCATCGACGAAATTCACACCGTGATCGGCGCCGGCGCAACGTCCGGCGGCGCGATGGATGCGTCGAATTTGCTCAAGCCTGCACTGGCGTCCGGCACGATCCGCTGCATGGGATCGACCACCTACAAGGAATACCGCCAGCACTTCGAGAAGGATCGTGCGCTGGTGCGCCGGTTCCAGAAGATCGACGTCAACGAGCCCACCGTTGAAGACGCCATTGGCATCCTCAAGGGCCTCAAGCCGTATTTCGAAGAGTATCACAAGCTGAAGTACACCAACGACGCCATCGAGGCGGCGGTGAACCTCTCGGCGCGCTACATCCATGACCGCAAGCTGCCGGACAAGGCGATCGACGTGATCGACGAATCCGGCGCGGCGCAGATGCTGGTGCCGGAGAACAAGCGCAAAAAGACCATCGGCATCAAGGAAATCGAGACGACCATCGCGACGATGGCGCGGATTCCGCCGAAATCTGTCTCCAAGGACGATGCCGAGGTGCTCAAGCATCTTGAGACCACTCTTAAGCGAACCGTGTTCGGTCAGGACAAGGCCATCGAGGCGTTGTCGGCATCGATCAAGCTCGCCCGTGCGGGTCTGCGCGAGCCGGAGAAGCCGATCGGCTCCTATCTGTTCTCGGGGCCGACCGGCGTCGGCAAGACCGAAGTCGCCAAGCAACTCGCGGCGTCGCTCGGCGTCGAACTGATCCGCTTCGACATGTCCGAGTACATGGAGCGGCATACGGTGTCGCGCCTGATCGGCGCGCCTCCGGGCTATGTCGGTTTCGATCAGGGCGGTTTGCTCACCGATGGCGTGGACCAGCATCCGCACTGCGTGGTGCTGCTCGACGAAATCGAGAAGGCGCATCCGGATCTCTACAACGTGCTCCTGCAGATCATGGATCACGGCAAGCTGACCGATCACAACGGCAAGCAGGTCAACTTCCGCAACGTCATCCTCATCATGACGACCAACGCAGGCGCTGCGGATCTCGCACGTCAGGCGTTCGGCTTCACGCGCAACAAGCGGGAAGGCGACGATCAGGAAGCGATCAACCGCCAGTTCGCGCCGGAGTTCCGCAACCGTCTCGACGCGATCGTGTCGTTCGCGCATCTCAATACCGACGTGATCGGCATGGTGGTCGAGAAGTTCGTGCTTCAGCTCGAAGCCCAGCTTGCGGACCGCGATGTGACCATTGAGCTGTCTGAGCCTGCGAAGGCGTGGCTCATCGAGCATGGCTACGACGAGCAGATGGGCGCGCGGCCGATGGCGCGCATCATCCAGGAGCACGTCAAGAAGCCGCTGGCGGACGAGGTATTGTTCGGCAAGCTGAAGGGTGGCGGGCATGTCCGGGTCATCCTGGTGAAGGACGAGCAGGACGCCGACAAGATCGGCTTCGAATATGTCGAGGGCCCGGTCACACCGAAGCCCGAGAAGCTGCCGGGGTCGCGCAAGCGCGCCGCTCCGCGCAAGCCTAAGGGCGGGGATGGTCCGAAAGGTCCGGCGAAGCCGCCGCTCATGAAAGTCTGAGCGAAGCTAACGCGATACAGATGAAAACCCGGCGATCCCGAGATCG
>JAGVII010000267.1 GCA_020056155.1 Afipia sp. | reverse complement strand
GTCGCCAACGTGGCGCCGAAGCCCTGCGCGGAATTGATGTCCGCCGTCATGAAGGGTGACTATGCGGCCGCGCTCAAGATTCAGGATCGGCTGACGCCGTTGCACGACGCCATCTTCAAGGAGCCGGGCCTTGCAGGCGCCAAGCATGGCCTCAAGCTGCTCGGTCGCGTGCAAGAGGAGGTGCGTCTGCCGCTGATGACGGTGACGCCGCCGACCGGCAAGGTCATTCGCGACGCGATGGTGTACGCCGGATTGCTCAACTGACGACGCAGCAGAAAAGGGAAGTGGCCGATGCTTGAGGAGTTCAAGAAATTTGCCCTGAAGGGCAACGTCGTCGATCTCGCGGTCGGCGTGATCATCGGCGCGGCGTTCGGGGGGATCGTCACCTCAATGGTCGGTGACCTCATCATGCCGATCATCGGCGCGATCACCGGCGGGCTGGATTTCTCGAACTACTTCACCGGCCTCTCCAAGTCGGTCACGGCCACCAACCTCGCCGATGCCAAGAAACAGGGCGCTGTGCTCGCATGGGGCAACTTCCTCACGCTAACACTGAATTTTCTGATCGTGGCGTTTGTGCTGTTCCTCGTGATCCGGCTCATGAACCGCCTGAAAGCGAAGCAGGAAGCGGCTCCTGAACCCGCGGCCATGAGCAAGGACCAGCAGTTGCTCACCGAAATTCGCGATCTTCTGAAGTCGAAGTAAATCACTATATGCTAGTTAGGCATTCCGGCGGCGCGGGCCCTTCCGGCACCGCCGGGCGATATTGAAGGATTGCGTATTCACGCGAGCCGTATTTTTCGCGTGAACACGCACCGAGGCACCTGATGGCCGAGAAGAAAGAGCCCACGATCAAGGTCATCGCGGAGAACCGCAAGGCGCGGTTCAACTATGCCATCGAGGACACGGTGGAGGCGGGCATCGTGCTGACCGGCACCGAGGTCAAGTCGACGCGCAACGGCAAGACCACGATTGCGGAATCCTACGCGGACTCCAAGGGTGGCGAGATATGGCTGGTGAATGCCAACATTCCGGAATACCTGCAAGCCAACCGCTTCAATCATGAGCCGAAGCGCGACCGCAAGCTGCTGCTGCACAAGAAGCAGATCAACAAGCTGATCGGTGCGATCGAACGCGAGGGAATGACGCTCATTCCTCTCAAGATGTATTTCAACGAGCACGGCAAGGTGAAGCTTCAACTGGCTCTGGCAAAGGGCAAGAAGCTGCATGACAAGCGCGATACCGAGAAGAAGCGCGACTGGGCGCGCGAGAAGGGCCGCCTGCTGAGGGCGCGAGGTTGAGTTGTTCGCGCGTCATTGCGAGCCGACGGGCCCGGCTTCGCCGGCCCGATGACAGGCTCCGCGAAGCAATCCGGAGCAATTTGTGGGAGACTGGATTGCTTCGTCGCTGCCGCTCCTCGCAATGACGAAGGGAAGGATTGACGATGAACCAGCCGAACCTGATGGACGTGGACTGGAGCAAAATCCCGGCGCCGGTCGATGACGGCGCGGCAAAGCATCTGATCGGCATGGAAATCCCGCCCGTCGTGCTGCCGGCGACCGACGGGTCGTCTGTCAAGCTCGCGTCGCTGCCGGGGCGGGTGGTGCTGTTCGCCTATCCGCGTACGGGAGAGCCCGGCAAGATCGGCCTTGTCGACGACTGGGACATGATCCCCGGCGCGCGGGGCTGTACCCCGCAGACCTGTGCCTTCCGCGATCTGTTCAAGGACCTGAAAGACGCGGGCGCGCAGCACGTATTCGGGATTTCGACGCAGGACAGCGCCTATCAACGCGACATGGTCGAGCGTCTGCACGTGCCGTTTCAGGTTCTGTCCGACAGCGAGCTCGCGTTGACCCGCGCGCTCAGGCTGCCGTCGATGGAGATTGCGGGATTGACGCTGATCAAGCGGCTGGCGCTGATCATCGACGATGCGACGATCACCCATGTCTTCTACCCGGTGTTTCCACCGGACCGGAATGCGGGTGACGTACTGACCTGGCTGCAGGCCAATCCGCGCTAGCCTAAATAATTCCGCACGCTCGTAAACACCGCTCGGAACATTTCGGGCGTCAGGCGGCGCGTGTTCGTGTTGTAGCGCGAGCAGTGATAGCTATCGAACAGTCGGATCGATCCCGCCTGATGCTCCGCGCCGTGGGCGAACGGCGCATCGGGGGCGCGGATGCCGAGCGTCTTCAGCGTTGAATCGTGCGCCACGCGGCCCAGCATGACGATTGCACGCAGGCGCGGCATTTCGTCGATCGCGGCTTTCATGAACGGGCGGCAGGTGTTGATTTCTGCGGGCAGGGGTTTGTTCTGCGGCGGGACGCAGCGCACCGCGTTGCCGATGCGGCAGTCAACCAGCGTCAGGCCATCGTCGGGCCGCGCCTCGTATGCCCCTCGCGCAAAGCCGAGTTCGATGAGCGTCCCGTACAGAAGATCCCCGGCGAAATCG
The DNA here is from genome assembly GCA_020056155.1 of Afipia sp. Lineage (GTDB taxonomy): Bacteria > Pseudomonadota > Alphaproteobacteria > Rhizobiales > Xanthobacteraceae > Afipia. The sequence continues at coordinate 124 of JAGVII010000267.1, read as the reverse complement.
CCGGTAAAAGGGCGCCCCGTACGGTTGGCGCCCTGAAGACCCGGCGCGAGGCCGACGATCAACAGCTGCGCGTCGGCCGGCCCGAACGAAGGAACGGGTGAGTTGAACCAATGCGGATGCTGCG
>JAGVII010000664.1 GCA_020056155.1 Afipia sp. | reverse complement strand
CGATCTCGGGGAAGCCATCGCGGCGTCGAGCGGGGGCGTGGTGACCGCCGCCGCCAAGGCCGAATTCGACCGCGCCATCGCGCTCGATCCCAATGAGGTGAAGGCGCGCTATTTTATGGGACTCGCCGCTCAACAGGACGGCCGCAAGGATGACGCCGTGACCATCTGGCGCGGCATGCTGGAGTCGGCGCCCGCCGATGCGCCATGGCGTCCGCTGGTGTAGGAGGCGCTGGTGCGCGCGGGCGTCGTCGCGCCCAAGCTGTCCGATGACACCATCGCCGCCGCCAAGGACATGACAGAGGGCGACCGCAACACCATGATCCGCGGCATGGTGGATCGTCTCGCGACGCGGCTGAAGGACAACGGCAACGATGTCGAAGGCTGGTTGCGGCTGGTGCGGGCCTATATGGTTCTCGGTGAACGCGACAAGGCGCAGGCCGCGCTCGCCGATGCGCGTCAGGCGGTCGGCAGCGACGCAGCGCGGCTGCAACTGCTGAACGACGGCCTCAAGAGTCTCGGACTGGATGGGTAAATGCGAGTTGCATCACTCACGTCATTGCGAGCGCAGCGAAGCAATCCAGTCTTGATTCAGCAAGAACTGGATTGCTTCGTCGCAAGCGCTCCTCGCAATGACGAGTTGCGAACGACGTACCTGACGAAGGAACACGCATGACACGCAAGCAGCGGCGATTGACGTTGATCGGAGGCTCGCTCGCGGTGCTGGCGATTGCGGCTGCGCTCGTGCTCAATGCGCTGCGCGACTCCATCCTGTTCTTCTCGACGCCGACCATGGCCGCCGAAAAGCACATCCAGCCCGGCCAGCGTTTCCGTCTCGGCGGCATGGTGCGGGAGGGATCGCTGGTGCGCGGCGAACAGCTTAAGGTGAAGTTTGAGGTCACCGATGGAAGCTCAACCTTGCCGGTGACTTATCAAGGCATTCTTCCAGATCTGTTCCGCGAAGGGCAGGGCATCATTTCCGAGGGCGCGCTCGACGCGCAGGGCGTGTTCAAGGCGGACACGGTGCTCGCCAAGCACGACGAAAACTACATGCCTAAGGCCGTCGCCGAGGAACTCAAGAAAACCGGCCACTGGAAGGACGACTACGGCAAGAAGGCGCAAAAAGCCCCAGATGTGCAGGGGGCCGCAAAGTGATTGCCGAGGCGGGACATTACGCGCTGGTGCTGGCGCTGGTTCTGGCGCTGATCCAGTCGGTGGTTCCGGTGGCCGGCGCGCGCTTGCGCGACCCGGCGCTGATGAATGTCGCGCGCTCCACCGCGCTGACGCAGTTCGCGTTCACCGCGGCATCGTTCGCCGCGCTGACCTGGCTGCACGTGACGTCGGATTTCTCGGTCGCGAACGTTTTCGAGAACTCCCATTCGCTGAAGCCGATGCTCTACAAGCTCACGGGTGTGTGGGGAAACCACGAAGGCTCGATGCTGCTGTGGGTTCTGATCCTCGCGCTGTTCGGCGCACTGGTGGCGGCGTTCGGCAATAACCTGCCGCGCTCGCTGCGCGCTCATGTGCTGGCGGTGCAGGGCTGGATCGGCGCGGCGTTCTATCTCTTCATCCTTGCCACCTCGAACCCGTTCGCGCGGATCGCCAATCCGCCGATGGAGGGCCGCAATCTCAACCCGATCCTGCAGGACATCGGCCTCGCGATCCATCCGCCGATGCTCTATCTCGGCTATGTCGGTTTCTCGATCTCGTTTTCGTTCGCCGTTGCCGCGCTGATCGAAGGCCGCATCGATGCCGCGTGGGCGCGGTGGGTGCGGCCATGGACGCTGACGGCTTGGATCTTCCTGACGCTCGGCATCGCGATGGGCTCGTACTGGGCCTATTACGAACTCGGCTGGGGCGGCTGGTGGTTCTGGGACCCGGTGGAGAATGCCTCGCTGATGCCGTGGCTCGCAGGCACCGCGCTGCTGCATTCCGCCGTGGTGATGGAAAAGCGCGACGCACTGAAGGTCTGGACCGTTCTGCTCGCGATCCTGACATTTTCTCTGTCGCTGCTCGGCACCTTCCTGGTGCGCTCGGGCGTGCTGACCTCGGTGCATACCTTCGCCAGCGATCCGTCGCGTGGCGTGTTCATTCTCATGATCCTGTGCCTGTTCATCGGCGGCAGCCTCGCCCTTTATGCATGGCGGGCGACGGCGCTCAAGCAGGGCGGTCTGTTCGCGCCTATTTCGCGCGAAGGCGCGCTGGTGCTCAACAACCTGCTGCTGACGACGGCCTGCGCGACCGTCTTCGTCGGCACGCTGTATCCGCTGGCGCTGGAAGTTCTCACCGGCGACAAGATTTCGGTGGGCGCGCCGTTTTTCAATCTGACGTTCGCACCGTTGTTCCTGCCGCTGCTGATCGCAGTTCCGTTCGGGCCGCTGCTGGCGTGGAAGCGCGGCGACATCGTCGGCGCTTCGCAGCGCCTGACCGCAGCGGGCATCGTCGCGCTGGTGGCGATGGCCGTGCTGTGGGCGTGGACGAGGGGAGGCGGTGCGTTCGCGCCGCTGATGATCGGCATTGCGGTGTTCGTCGTGCTCGGCGCTCTCACCGACATCGTTGAGCGCACCCAACTGTTCCGTGCGCCGCTGACAACGTCGTTGCAACGCGCGCGCGGGTTGCCGCGCTCGACCTGGGGTTCGGCCTTCGCCCATGCCGGGCTCGGCATCGCGCTGATCGGGATTGTCTGCGAGACGACGTGGAATTCGGAGAGCATTGCGTCGATGCGGCCGAAGGATATCGCGACCGTCGGCGGCTATCAGGTGCGGCTTGACGACGTCACGCAGCAGCAGGGCCCGAATTATCGCGAGGCGGTGTCGCATTTCACCGTTATGCTGGACGGCAGGACCATCGGCATCCTGTCGCCGTCGAAGCGCAACTTTGCGACGCGCGACATGTCGACAACGGAGGCCGCGCTGCTGACGCGGGGCGCGAGCCAGATCTACATTTCGCTTGGTGACGCCCATGCCGACGGATCGGTCGCGGTGCGGATCTATCACAAGCCGATGGTGCTGCTGATCTGGTTCGGGCCGGTGCTGATGGCGTTCGGCGGTTTGCTGTCGCTCACGGACAGGCGGCTACGCGTCGGCGCGCCGAAGCCGGCCAAGGCGGCTAAGAAAGCCGGCGCGTTGCAGGCGGCGGAGTAGCCGCGATGAAACGCATCCTGCCGGCCCTGTTCGCGCTCATGCTGACGCTGATGCCGTTCGCCGCTTTCGCCGTGCAGCCCGACGAGATCATGGCCGATCCGGCGCAGGAGGCGCGGGCGCGCAACCTGTCACGCGAACTGCGCTGCATGGTCTGCCAGAACCAGTCTATCGACGATTCCGATGCGCCGCTGGCGCGCGATCTGCGCCTGCTGGTGCGCGAGCGGATCGCGGCGGGCAGCACCGACCAGCAGGTGATGGATTTCCTCGTCGCGCGCTACGGCGAGTTCGTTCTGCTCAAGCCGCGCGTCGAAAGCCGTACGCTGTTGCTGTGGCTGGTTCCCCCGCTGGTTCTGGCGGGCGGCGGGCTGGCATTGTGGTTCGGCAATCGCCGCCGCAACCGCGCGGCTGCCGGCGAGGAAGGGGCGTTATTCCAGCTCACCCCTGAGGAAGAGGCGCGGCTCGAGAAACTGATCGCCGACGAAGCGCCGTCTGAAAAGCGCGTTTGAGCGTCAGGTGTCTTCTTTCGCCCGGTCCTTTGCCGGTGTTTTTTCGACTTCCTGCGAGGGAGACAGATTCCACCATTCGGGAGAAATCTTCTCCGCCATGGGCCGCGTCACCGTCATCAGAATATGGGCGGCTTCTTCGCTGACGCGCTCAGCCCGATGCGGGAGTTGAGAGTCGATCAGAATGCCGTCGCCCGGCCCCAAGCGGTGACACTCGTTGTCGACGTAGAAAAGGATCTCGCCCTCCATCACGTAGCAGTATTCCTGGCCGGGATGAGACACCATGGTCTTCATCAGTTCTTCCTTGGGCATGACCAGATGGAAGACATTGAAGGTGTCGAACGGCGCGCCGCCGACCAGATGCCGCCACCGATAGCCGGTGGCTTCCACTTCCTCGAACTCGTCCATGGCGCGGCTGTGAACGGCAATGGTGGTCTTTGCCGGAATCACCTTGGACTGGAACAGTTCATCGATGCCGATCGAGAGCACCTCGCAGATCTGCACGAGGTTCATCACCGAAACCGCCGTATACCCGCGTTCGATCCGGGACAGCGAACTCTCGGTGAGGCCCGTCCGGGACGCGACGTCGATAAGCCGCAGCTTCGCCCTGACACGGGCGGCGCGAATCCGCTCGCCAAGCTCGCGCGCTGTCTGCTTTGCATTTTCGGTCAAAACAATCTTCCCGGTGCCATTGCCTGATTTTGCTTGCATCTAACACAAGTTTGGCTGGCGCCAAACCCAAGCCGAAAAATCGCCTGTCAGCGGTGTTGTGCGTTGCGATAGCCAAGGTTGGGCCGTCGTTGGCGGCCGTCGTGCGGCTGTGACACAAAGATGCCACCCGACCTCCAAGGTTCGGATGGCATTTTGCTACGTGGACGGGCGGAAGAGCTAGCGCTTGTAGTTGAGCGCGTAGCCGGGCGTTTCGATGCCGGGCTTCAGACGAGGGCACCCCTTGCCGGGACCCGCCGCAACTCCCAGCGGAATCACACCCGCCCACAAATCGAGATCGTAATCCTCCTCGACATCGATGTTGCCGGCATCCCGGATCTTCGCCGAAACTTCGATCAGCGGAAACCGGAGCACCAGGGTCGCGGCCAGTTCCTTGCGCTTCGGCCGCCGCACGATGTGCCCCGGAATGATGTCCTGCACGAGCGCATCGATGATGCGCTCCTTTTCGGCAGGCTCGGTGACCTGCTCGGCGCGTCCGTAAATCACCACCGATCGATAATCCATGCTGCAACCGAATCCGGAGCGGCCAGCGACGATCGAGTCGACCAGCGTCATCTCGATGCAGGCGGGCGCGCCGGCGGCGATGGCGCTCAGCAGGTTGTTGTTCGGACTTCCGTGAATGTAGACGTCCTCGTCGATGCGGACGATCGTGGTGGGCAGCACGCGAGGTTCGCCGTTTTCAACGAACGCCACATGGGCCACCAGCGCCTTGTCGATGATCTTGTGAACCACCGCGCGATCGTAATTCCCGCGGTCCGGCCTGCGCCGGACCTGGGTCTTCTGCGTCGGTTCATACGTTGTGCTCATGATTGTCGCTCCCGACTAGCTCGCCAGGCTTTTCAGCGCCTGTTCGTGGATCAGGGAATCGCCCTCATAGTCGTTCAGCTTTTTGATCTGTTTTCCGGCGCGGAATGTCTGGAGGTCCTCATAGAGAGACCGAGGCACAAATACGCCGTCCTTCACCGTGCGCTTGCGCGCCTCGTAGCGGCGGTCCGAGGGCAGGCGGGTGCCTTCCTGCTCAAGAATCTTCGTGAACAGCAGTTCGCCATGCGCGAGTTGCGCCTTACGGTCGCCGCCGGGAACGCAGCGCGCCGGATCGATGGCGATGATGAGTTCTCCGCCGCAGGGCGCGCCGGTCTTGGCCTTGTCGCGCTCGCCAGCCTCGAAGCTCAACGCGTCGCCGACAAGCGGACCTGCAAGGAGCTCGACCATCAGCGCGATCGACGATCCCTTGAAGCCGCCGAACGGAAGCTGCGCACCTGCGAGCGCCGTCTTCGGATCGGTGGTCGATTTTCCATTGGGGCCGATAGCCCAGCCTTCGGGAAGCGATTTGCCGTCGCGCATGCGGATCTGGATTTCGCCACGCGCGCTGGCGCTTGATGCCTGATCGAACACCAGCGGCGGCGCGTCGAGGCGGGGCCACGCAAACGCCATCGGATTAGTACCGAACAACGGCTTGGTGCCACCGGCCGGCGCCACATATGGCGCGGCGGAGACGAACGCGAAGGCGACCAGCCCGCGTTCGGCCAGACGCTCGACCTCTGGCCACAGCGCCGCGACGTTCAGCGCATTGTTCACGGCGAGAACCGCAACACCGTTCTGCTGCGCCAGTTTGGCGAGCGGTTCGTCGCCGCGTTCGAGCGCAAGCGGCGAAAAGCCGTTATGGGCATCGACGCGGATAACGCCGGGCGCCAGAGTGGTGAGCGTCGGTTCGGCGTCGGGCGATGCCTGGCCCGCCTTCAGCGCGTTGACGTAGAAGGGAATGCGAAACAGGCCGTGGTGCCTGCATTCATCGCGCTCGGCTGCGGTGACGGTGTTGGCAATCGCTTCGGCGTGGATATCATTGAAGCCCTGAGCGAGCAGAAGTTCTGTCGCGGTCGCGTGGACTTCGGCCAGGTTCATTCGAACAGCATCGTTCATGTGCAGTTTCCTCTTCGGCCGCGAATCTGCGCGCGGCAGTTGTTGAGTGCTGGGTTTGGGCGTAGGGCGGCGAACGACCCCGTCCGGAAATCCGCGGCCGGGCCTGCGGATTTCGCGAACGGCGATCGGCCGACGGTCTATTTGACGAGCGGGCAGTCGCTCTCGCTCAGGGGCTTGAAGAGCTTGTTGCCGGGAACGGTCGCGAGGACTTTGTAGTAATCCCAGGGGCCCTTCGATTCCGAGGGCTTCTTGACCTCGACGAGATGCATGTCGTGGATCATCTGCCCATCTTCGCGAACCGATCCGTTCGTTGTAAAGATGTCGTTGACGGGGAGTTCGCGCATTTTCGCCATGACTTCGGGAGTGCTGTCGGTTTTCGCGGCCGCGACCGCTTTCAGGTAGTGCAGGGTCGCTGAATAGATTCCAGCCTGGGTCATGGTCGGCATGGCCTTGCGCCGTTCGAAGAAGCGCTTCGACCAGTTGCGGCTCGCCTCATCGCGATCCCAGTAGAACGCGGTGAAGAACTGCAAGCCTTGCGCGGTCGGAAGGCCCATCGCGTGCACATCGGTGAGGAAAACGATCGGAGCGACCATTGTCGCCTGCGACGAGATTCCGAACTCGGCGGCCTGCTTGATGGTCGTCGTCATGTCGCCGCCGGCGTTCACGATAGCGATGACTTTCGCCTTCGAGTTCTGCGCCTGAAGCAGGAATGAGCTGAGGTCCGATGTGTTGAGCGGGTGGCGCACCTCTCCGAGGACGGTCCCGCCGTTCTCCTTGACGGCGCGGCGGATATCATCGGCGAACGCATGGCCGAATGCGTAGTCGACGGTCACCAGGAACCATGTATCCAGCTTCTTTTCGGTGAGTGCCTTGGCCAGTCCGTAGCCGTTGGTGCGGCTGGTGTAGACCCATTGAGCCGATGTCGCGGTGCAGGCCTTTCCGGTGAAATCGGACGATGCCGCCGCGATCAGCGTGATCTTGTTCTTCTGCTTCGCGAGGGCCTGGACAGCCAGTCCAACCGAAGAATTGGAGAAATCCACGATCACATCGACATTGTCACGGTCGAACCAGCTGCGGGCGATCGTTGCCCCGATGTCCGCCTTGTTCTGATGATCTCCCGACAGGAGCTCGATCTTTTTCCCCAGAACGCTGCCGCCGAAATCCTCGATGGCCATCCGCGCGGCCTCGACCGATCCCGGACCGGCGAGGTCCGCATAAATGCCCGACTGGTCGTTCAGGACGCCGATTTTGACGACACCGTCCGGGGCGGGGGTCTGTGCTGATGTTTCAACTGGAACCGCCAGGCTTCCGAAAAGAAGGCTGGCGAGCGCGACAAGGCTCAACTTTTGCATAGGATTTATCCTCAACCTGCCAAACCGGGTGAAATACCGGTTTGAACGCCCCAGGAACGGTTAATTTGCTATTTGAGCAAGTATAACTTGCTGTTGATGCAAGTTGACCGGCAAGTCGGCGGGCGTCAAGAGCGGGAATGCACAAATTTTCCGCTGAGATCTTCTGAGGGCACGAAAGAGAAGGGCCCGCTCCGGCGCGGGTCGCGAGCGATGGCGCCGCGAACTGACACCGCAAATTGACACCGAACTGCATTCGCAGCCGCGTGAAACGCTGTTTTTCAGCGCGTGATGCGTTCGTTCAGCGAGCACTCAAAATTACAAAACATTAATTCCCCCGTCAGAGCGCGGTAAGGCCACGTGCCCCATCTTCGAGAACACAGGTGCAGACATGCACCGCGAGATTCCCATCCCGTTTCGCCGTTCTCCTGGAGACTGTTCATGACCGACCGCCCCACCGATCTTTCCAAACTCCCATCCTACACCGCCCCCCGCCGCTCGATTTTCTCCGCGCGCAAGTTCGCGCTGATGGCGTCGGTAGTCGCAGGTCTGGGTGTCGCTGCTTACGGCATCAGCCCGCCGAACAATTTCGATGTGCTGACAACGACCGCGCATGCGCAGGTCAACAAGGAAGTGCGTCAGGTTCAGCAGCCGATAGGCTTTGCCGACATCGTCGAGCGCGTGAAGCCGTCGGTGATTTCCGTGCGCGTCAATATCGCCGAGAAGGCGACCACAGGCGAAGCAAACCGGGAAGATTCGCCATTCCCGCCGAACTCGCCGATGGAGCGCTTCTTCCGCCGCTTCGGTGGACCTGATGGATTTCCCGGTGGTCCGGGTGGACGCGGTCCGCGCGGCCGCGGTCACACGACCGGACAGGGTTCGGGTTTCTTCATCTCGGCTGACGGCTTTGCCGTGACCAACAATCACGTGGTCGACGGCGCCGACAAGGTCGAAGTCACCACTGACGATGGCAAGACTCACACAGCCAAGGTGATCGGCACCGATCCGCGCACCGATCTCGCGCTCATCAAGGTCGATGGCGTCACCAATATCCCGTTCGCCAAGTTGTCCGACGGTCAGCCGCGCATCGGCGACTGGGTGCTTGCGGTCGGCAATCCGTTCGGCCTCGGCGGTACTGTCACCGCCGGCATCGTCTCCGCACGCGGCCGCGACATCGGCAACGGTCCTTATGATGACTTCATCCAGATCGACGCACCCGTGAACAAGGGCAACTCGGGTGGACCGACCTTTAACACCGAAGGCGATGTGGTTGGTGTGAACACGGCGATCTACTCGCCGTCGGGCGGCAGCGTCGGCATTGCCTTCGCGATCCCGGCATCGACCGTGAAAAGCGTCGTCGAGCAGTTGAAAGACAAGGGCTCGGTCAGCCGTGGCTGGATCGGTGTCCAGATTCAGCAGGTGACGCCTGAGATCGCCGACAGCCTTGGCCTGAAGAAAACCGAAGGCGCACTGGTCGCCGAGCCTCAGCCCAACGGCCCCGCCGCCAAGGCCGGTATCGAATCCGGTGACGTGATCACGCGCGTCAACGATCAGCCGGTGAAGGATGCGCGCGAACTCGCCCGCACGATCGGCGGCATGGCTCCCGGTCAGACCGTCAAGCTGGTCGTGATTCACAAGGGCCAGGACAAGATCCTCAGCATGACGCTCGGCGAGTTGCCGGACGCCAAGACTGCGAAGGCCGACACTGACAAAAACGATCGCGGCAAGGGTCGCGGCAACGTGACGGTGCCGAATCTCGGCCTGACGCTGGCTCCGGCCAACAGCGTTGCCGGCGCGGGCAAGGACGGCGTGGTCGTGACCGACGTCGATCCGAACAGCCCGTCGGCGGAGCGCGGCTTCAAGGAAGGCGATGTCATCCTCGAAGTCGCCGGCAAGCTGGTTTCGAATCCGACAGAGGTTCGCGACGCGATCACTACAGCGCGCAACGAGAACAAGAACAGCGTTCTGGTTCGCGTGAAGTCCGGAGACTCGTCGCGCTTCATCGCGATGCCGGTCGCCAAGGGCTGATCAAAGTTGACCCTCGCCGCGAGGCGAGGACGAGATGGGGAGTTGTCGCCGGCAAAGTAGCCCCCGCCGACGGCTCCTTCCCGGGGGCGGGCCACAAGCCCGTCCCTTGAACTCAGGCTCAGGCGTGATGCGGCCCTTTGGCATCATGCTGAAATGCTTTCGATGGAAAACGCCCCCCTCCGTCGAAAGCGGCGCGATCGCACTCCAGTCGGTCGTGCAGTGCGGGCGGCGAAGTCCCCCAGCTTCGCCGCCCGTTTTCTTGCTGGTAATCGGACCACCGGGGCTGGCGATCGCAGGCACGTCATTCGCTGCCTTGCATGAGGACGATCATCGCGCCATGGTGACACAAAGTTCCGCTGCTCAAATCCAGACCGAATCACAGATGCGACTGCTCATCGTTGAAGACGACCGCGAGTCGGCGGACTATCTCGTGAAGGCGTTTCGCGAGGTCGGCCATGTTGCGGACCATGCAAGCGATGGCGAGGAGGGGCTCGCGCTCGCCGAGTCCGGCGAGTACGACGTGCTGGTGATCGACCGCATGCTGCCCAAGCGGGACGGGCTGTCCATCATCGTTACCCTGCGTGCCAAGGGCAACCATACGCCCGCGTTGATCCTGTCCGCGCTGGGCCAGGTCGATGACCGCATCAAGGGCCTGCGTGCCGGTGGCGACGATTACCTGCCCAAGCCTTATTCCTTTGCGGAGCTGCTGGCGCGTGTCGAAGTTCTGTCGCGCCGTCATGGCGGCCCGTCCGAGGAGACCACTTATCGTGTCGGCGACCTCGAGCTTGACCGTCTGTCGCATCGCGTGACGCGCGGTGCGACCGAGATAACGTTACAGCCGCGTGAATTCCGGCTGCTGGAATACTTGATGAAACACGCCGGACAGGTCGTCACCCGCACCATGTTGCTCGAAAACGTGTGGGACTATCATTTCGATCCGCAGACCAACGTGATCGATGTTCATATCTCGCGGCTGCGCTCGAAGATTGACAAGGGGCAGGACAAGCCGCTGCTGCACACCATTCGCGGTGCCGGATACATGATCCGTGACGGCATTCGGTAAACTGATACGAACCACGGCGTTTCGGCTGACGCTGGTCTATCTGTTTCTGTTCGCGCTGTTTGCGGCGTCGCTGCTGGGCTACTTCGCCTGGAATACGCGGCGCATGATTACCGAGCAGATCACCGACACCGTCAATTCCGAACTGGGTGAACTGACCGAGCAGTATACGCGAGGCGGGCTGCGCGGACTCGTCGCCGCGATCGAGGGCCGTGCGCTGCGTCCGGGCGCCAATCTGTATCTCGTGACCACGCCGCAAGGGCAGGGCGTCGCCGGTAACGTGTCCTCACTCGAGCCCGGCGTGATGGACCATCCCGGCTGGGCCGAGACCTTTTACAAGCGGCTCGAAGAAGAAAGCGACACCAAGAGTCACTACGCGCTGGTGAAGGTATCGCGGCTCTCCGGTGGTTTCCGGATTCTGGTGGGACGCGATCTTGAGGAGCGGCGGCGGCTGTTCGCCATCGTCGCCAAGGCGGCGCAATGGTCGGTCCTGATCGTGGTCGTGCTCGGCCTTGGCGGCGGCGTGTTCGTCGCGCGGCGCGTGCTGCGCCGGATCGACGCCATGACCGGCACCACGCAGCGGATCATGGCGGGCGACCTGTCCGAGCGATTGCCGGTCGGGCGGAGCGGCGACGAGATCGACCGGCTCGCGGAAAATCTCAACGTCATGCTGGAGCGCATCGAGGCGCTGATGGCCGGTCTCAAGGAAGTGTCCGACAACATCGCTCACGATCTGAAGACACCGCTGACAAGACTGCGCAATCGCGCCGAGGACGCGCTGGCGAAGGCCGGCAACGAGGGTGAATATCGCGCGGCGCTGGAGCGGACCATTGATGAGTCCGACAGCCTGATCCGCACCTTCAATGCGCTGCTGATGATCGCGCGCGCCGAATCCGGTCAGGCCCGCGACAACATGACCGACTTTGACGCAGCCGAAGTCGCCCACGGAATCCATGAACTCTACGAGCCGCTCGCCGAAGACAAGGGCCTGACCCTCGAGGTCGCAGCCGATGCCGCGACCATTCACGGCAACCGCGAGTTGATCAGCCAGGCGCTGGCCAATCTTGTCGAGAATGCCATTAAATACGGCCAGCCGGTTGCTGCGTCCGGGGGGAACAATCCTCTCCCGCCAAGTTCCGCCGCCAAATTCCCGGATATCCTGATTGAAGCGCGGCGGGACGGCGACAACGTTCTTCTCAGCGTCACGGATCACGGGCCCGGTATCCCGGAGGCCGACCGCCACCGCGCGGTCGAGCGGTTTGTCCGGCTGGAGGCCAGCCGCACCCAGCCCGGATCGGGGCTCGGTTTGAGTCTGGCATCGGCTGTCGCAACGTTGCATGGTGGCAACTTGCGACTCGCGGACAGCCAGCCGGGGCTGCGCGTGACGCTTGTGATCCCGAGCCGGGGCGTGGAACAGAAGTCAGTATGAGTTCACCTGAGATGGGCGGTGCGGACCGACCCACCCTGGCGGCCCGTTTCGTGGCCGGACCGAAACTGTTCGCGCCTGAAGATGCCGAACGGCGGCTTGCGGACTGGCTGGGCGATATCTCGCCCGACGCCGCGACGGCGCTCAAGGCGATATCCGGCTCTTTCCCGCAAGCCAAAGCGATTCTTGAGGGCATCGCGGAAGCGTCGCCCTATCTGTTCGACCTGATGCGCGCGGACGCGGGCCGCGTCGTGCGCCTGTTGCAATCCGATCCCGACGATCATCTCGACGCGCTGATCGGCAAGGCGGTGGCCGAGGCCGCCGCCGCGCCGGGCGAAGCGGAGGTGATGACGGCGCTGCGCAAGATGAAATCCGAGGCGGCGCTGCTGATCGCGCTGTGCGATATCGGCGGCGTCTGGCCGGTAATGCGGGTGACGCGGGCGCTGACCGACATCGCCGTGACCTCCGTTCAATGCGCCATTCGTTTCCTGCTCAAGCAGGAAGCCGCGCGCGGACGGCTGTTGCCGCCCGACGCCGAGCATCCCGAAATCGGCAGCGGCCTCGTCGTGCTTGCCATGGGCAAGATGGGCGCGGGTGAACTGAACTACTCCAGCGACATCGATCTGATCGTGTTCTACGAACTGGAGGCGCCAACGCTGGCCGAAGGCATCGAGCCGTCGCCGTTCTTCGTCAAGGTCGCGCAGGGGCTGTCGCGGCTGCTGCAATCGCGCACCGCCGACGGATACGTGTTCCGTGTCGATCTCCGGTTGCGGCCCGATCCCGCATCGACGCCCGTGGCGATCTCCATCGCGGCGGCGCTGCACTATTACGAGCGCGAAGGCCGCACCTGGGAACGCGCGGCGATGATCAAGGCGTTGCCCTGTGCCGGCGACCTGAAGGCCGGCGACGCGCTGCTGGCGGAGATCGCACCGTTCGTCTGGCGCAAGCATCTTGATTTTGCAGCCCTCGCCGATGTCCACGACATGAAGCGGCAGATGCAGACGTTCCGTGGCCAGAACGAGATTTCCGTCGAAGGCCACAACGTCAAGGTCGGCCGTGGCGGCATCCGCGAGATTGAGTTTTTCGCCCAGACCCAGCAACTGATCGCGGGCGGGCGGCATCCGGAACTGCGCGTGCGCCCGACGTTGGAGGCGCTCAACATTCTGGCGAGCAGCAACTGGATCACATTCGAGGCGCGCGACGAACTGACGCTGGCTTACGATTTCCTGCGCCGGGTCGAGCATCGCCTGCAGATGGTGGCCGACGAGCAGACGCATACCTTGCCGGCCGAGGCCGAAGCGGTCGAGCGCTTCGCGCGGTTTTTTGGATATGACGACCGCGCTTCGTTTGCCAGGGATCTGCTGGCGCATCTCAACTGCGTGCAAAGCCACTACAGCCGGCTGTTCGAGGGCGATCCGGGCGGCACCGAGAAACTGCCGGACGTGAATTACGGCGCGGGCGCGGACGACAAGCGGCTGCTCGAGTATCTTCTCACGCTGGGCTTCAAGAAACCGAAGATGGTGGCGGAAACCGTCCAGCGCTGGCTGAGCGGGGACTATCGCGTGTTCCGTGTGGATGCGACCCGGCAGGCCTTCAACGAATTCGTGCCGGACCTGATGCGCGGACTGTCCCGGGCCGAGGAACCGGACGATGCGGTGATGGCGTTCGACCGCTTCCTTCAGGCGTTGCAGCGGGGCGGGCGCCTGATTTCACTGCTGAGCCAGAACAAGGATCTGGTGGCGCTGGTCGCGCTCGTGCTCGGCGCCGCGCCGCGCCTGAGCGACATGCTGGCGCGGCAGCCGCAGATCATGGACGGCCTGATCGATCCGCGCTTCTTCGGCGCGATGCCGGATCAGGACGAACTGTCGGCGCGGCTTGCGGCGACGCTCTCCGATGCGAATTCCTACGAGGAGTTTCTGGATCGGCTGCGGCTGTTCGGACAGGAGAGCCTGTTCCTGATCGGCACCCGCATTCTCTCCGGCACCGTGTCGGCGCAGCATGCGAGCGTTGCCTTCGCCGATGTGGCGGAAGGCATTGCGCACACCGTGCACGGCCTGGTGATGGATCAGTTCGCCGAGCAGCACGGGCGGATCAAGGATCAGGAAACCGCCATCGTGGCGATGGGCAAGCTCGGCAGCCGCGAAATGACGGCGTCATCCGATCTCGACCTTATCCTGATCTATGACTTCGATCATGACGCGCCGGACTCGGACGGCGCACGGCCGCTGCACGGTTCGCAGTATTTTGCGCGGCTGACGCAGCGCCTGATCAGCGCCTTCACGACACGCACCAATTACGGCGTGCTGTACGAGGTCGATATGCGGCTGCGCCCATCGGGGCGTGCCGGGCCGCTGGCATCGCGGATCGATTCCTTCTCCGAGTATCAGGAGCACGAAGCCTGGACTTGGGAGCACATGGCGCTGACGCGCGCCCGCGTTATTTCCGCATCGCCTCAGTTCACGGCCAAGATCGAGGCGGTCATTCGCGACGTGCTGACCAGGAAACGAGAGACTGGCATCATCGCCAGCGACGTTCTGGAAATGCGCCGCGCCATCGCCGAGGAAAAGGGCGAGAGCGATATCTGGGACCTGAAGAATGCCGCCGGCGGCATGGTCGATATCGAGTTCATCGCGCAGTATCTGCAATTGATCCACGCGACAGACAAGCCGGGCATTCTCGATGTCGGCACGGTGCAGGTGCTGGATAATGCGGCGCGGCTTGGCGTTCTGTCGCAGTCGGATGCCGACATCCTGCGTGCGGCGTCACGGCTCTATCACGATCTGACCCAGATCATCCGTCTGTGCGTGACGGAGAAATTCAAACCGGAAACAGCTGGGGAGGATCTGCTGCGGGTGCTGACGCGGGCTGGCGACGCGCCGGATTTCTCGTCGCTTGAGGCGCGCGTGCGAGAGACCCAGAACGACGTGCGCGAGGTTTTCCTGAAGCTGCTTGAAGGGACGTCTCGGCAATAATGCCGGGCGCGGCCTGTTCGCCGTGTCCGCACGGCAGCATCACGCAGACGATGGTGCCGACGCCAAGTCTCGAACGCAGTTTCATCGATCCGCCATGCAGGCTGGCCAGCGACTTTGCGATGGCGAGCCCCAGACCGGAACCGTGGTAACTTTTGGTCAGCTGGCTTTCGACCTGCTCGAAAGGCCGTCCGAGTTTCGCCAGTGACTGCGGTGCAATGCCGATGCCGCTGTCGGCGATGGTCAGCATGATCGATCCGTTGCGCATCCGGCTGCGGACCGTGACCTTGCCGCCGTCGGGTGTGAACTTCACCGCGTTCGACAGCAGGTTCACCGCGATCTGCTTCATGGCGCGGCGGTCCGCGACGATCGGGATTGCGCCGCGGATATCCGCAGTCACCGTCAGGTTCTTGTTCTCGGCGCGGCCCGAGACGACGCGCAGGGATTCGGTAAGGGTTTGTGCGAGGTCGAGCGGCTCGTAATCGAGCTTCATGCGGCCAGCTTCGATCTTCGACATGTCGAGAATGTCGTTGATGACGTCCAGC
Organism: Afipia sp.; assembly: GCA_020056155.1. GTDB lineage: Bacteria > Pseudomonadota > Alphaproteobacteria > Rhizobiales > Xanthobacteraceae > Afipia. Next base: position 909 of record JAGVII010000664.1, on the reverse strand, counting down.
AGATAATTTCCGCTGGTCATGATGTCGTGGCAGTACTCCTGATATTTCTCGGAGCCTAGCGCGCCGAACATCCCGCTGCCCATCACCTCAGAGAAGCCGATGATGGCGTTCAACGGGGTGCGCAGCTCGTGGCTCATGTTGGCGAGGAATTTCGACTTGGTCTGGTTGGCTTCCTCGGCGCGGGTTTTCTCATCGGCGTATTTCTGCGCGAGTTCGGCGAGCAGTTGCGCCTGACGCTCCAGTTCGGCCTGCGAGCGCTTGAGGTCGATCACGTTGGCGGTGAGGCGCATGTCGTTTTCGATCAGCTTCTGCTCGTGCAGCTTGATCTGGGTGATGTCGGTGCCGACGGAGACGTAGCCGCCGTCCTTGGTGCGGCGCTCGCTGATGTTGAGCCAGCTGCCGTCCTCCAGCTGGGCTTCGAAGGTGCGCGCGCCGGGAGCCAGTGAATTCGGCAGCCGGGTGCGGATTTCCGGCATGCTGCCGACTTCGATCACGGTTTCGTAGGAGGTGCCTTGCTTGACGGCGGAGTCGGGAAGCTTGTGCAGGCGTTTGAAATGCGAGTTGCAGAGCACCAGCCGGTTCTCGGCGTCCCACAGCACAAAGGCTTCCGGAATGGTCTCGATGGCGTCGCGCAGCCGCAGGTCGGCCTCGACGGTTCGCTCGGCAAGGCTTTTCTGTTCGGTGATGTCCACCGCGATCCCGATCAGGTGGCTGCCGCCGCCGTTCTGGCCCTGGCTGAGTTCGCAGCGGACCCGCAGCCAGATCCAGTGCCCGTCGGCATGGCGCATCCGGAAGGTCTGGTCGATATGATCGAGATTGCCGGAGACGAGCTGGTCGGCGATGTGGAACAGGTCGATGTCGTCGGACTTCACCAGCGCGTTGACTTCGCCGAAAGTCAGCAGGTCGCTG
>JAGVII010000738.1 GCA_020056155.1 Afipia sp. | reverse complement strand
GGCGGCGTCGAGCCCAATGTCGCCGGCCTGTCCGCCAACTATGCAAGCCTCGTGAACGAGGTCCGCCAGGTCAAGCCCGGCGTGGTGCACAAGCGCCAGCGGCAAACCCTGTTCGGCATGCTGGACAGTGTCGGCCGCAGCGTCGTCGATGTCGGCGGCACGCTGGTCGGCCTGATCGGCATGCTGGGCGCGATCCTCAATGCGCTGTTCCGGGTGATCCGCCATCCGACCAGCTTCCGTTTTACCTCGATGATCCATCACCTCGAACAGGTGTGCTGGCGCGCGGTGCCGATCGTGGTGCTCATCACCTTCCTGATCGGCTGCATCATCGCCCAACAGGGCATTTTCCACTTCCGTAAGTTCGGCGCGGACGTGTTCGTGGTCGACATGCTCGGCGTGCTGGTGCTGCGCGAACTCGGCGTGCTGCTGGTGGCGATCATGGTCGCCGGCCGTTCGGGCAGCGCCTACACCGCCGAACTCGGCTCGATGCGGATGCGCGAGGAAGTCGATGCGCTGCGCACCATGGGCTTCGATCCCACCGAAGTTCTGATCCTGCCGCGTATCGTCGCGCTGATCATCGCCATGCCGATTCTGGCCTTTCTCGGCGCGATGGCCGCGCTGTACGGCGGCGGTCTTGTCGCGTGGGGTTACGGCGGCGTGCAGCCCGACGCATTTCTGGCCCGCCTCAAGGAAGCCATTTCCATCAACCATTTCACGGTGGGCATGGTGAAAGCGCCGTTCATGGCGCTGGTGATCGGCGTCGTCGCCTGCGTCGAGGGCGCGGCGGTGAAAGGCAGCGCCGAGTCGCTCGGCCAGCACACCACGGCCTCGGTGGTGAAATCGATCTTCTTCGTCATCGTCATGGATGGCCTGTTCGCGATCTTCTTCGCGACGATCAATATCTGAGGCGGGGATATGGCAGCTTATTCCGACGATGCGATCATCCGCGTGCGCGACCTCACGGTGAAGCTGAATGAGAACCTCATTCTCGATCACCTCGACCTCGACGTGCGGCGCGGCGAGATTCTCGGCTTTGTCGGCGCGTCGGGCGCGGGCAAGTCGGTGCTGACCCGCACCATCATCGGCCTGATCCCGAAACTCGCCGGTAGTATCGAGGTGTTCGGCGTCGACATGGGCAAGGCTAACGAGGACCAGCGCCGCGCGGTCGAGCGCCGCTGGGGCGTGCTGTTCCAGCACGGCGCGCTGTTCTCGTCGCTCAGCGTGCGGCAGAACATCCAGTTTCCGGTGCGCGAGTTCATGAACGTGTCCGAGCGGCTGCTCGATGAAATCGCCATCGCCAAGCTCGCCATGGTCGGCCTCAAGCCGGAAGTCGCCAACCGGTTCCCGTCGGAACTCTCGGGCGGCATGATCAAGCGCGTGGCGCTGGCCCGCGCGCTGGCGCTCGACCCGGAGATCGTGTTCCTCGACGAACCGACGTCGGGCCTCGATCCGATCAGCGCCGGTGATTTCGACCAGCTCGTGATGACGTTGCAGCGTACTTTGGGACTGACCGTTTTTATGGTAACCCATGATCTCGACAGCCTTAAAACCGCCTGCAACCGGATTGCAGTGTTGGGGGATCGCAAGGTTCTCCTGGTAGGCACGATGGATGACATGCTGGCCTCGCAGCATCCTTGGCTGCGGGCCTATTTTCATGGCAATCGCGCCCGTGCCGTGATCGCGTAAGTATATTGCGTATTTGGAGTTAAATCGATGGAAACAAAGGCAAATTTCGTCCTGATCGGGGCGTTCACGCTGGCGGTGGTCGCCGCGGCCTTTGGCTTTGTGTTCTGGTTCCAGAACCTCGGCGCGGCCGCGCAGCGCATCCCGCTGCGCATCGTGTTCGAGGGCGCGGCCTCCGGCCTGCGCACCGGCGGCAACGTCAACTTCAACGGCATCAAGATCGGTGAAGTCACCTCGATCAAGCTCGACGATCCGAAGCGCGTCGTCGTCATCACCAACGTCGACAAGTCCGCGCCGATCCGCAAGGATTCGCTGGTCGGCCTTGAGTTCGCCGGTCTCACCGGCGTGTCGTCGATCTCGCTCAAGGGCGGATCAATCGAGGCGGGCGGCGTGCCGGTCGCCGAAGACGGCGTGCCGACGCTGACCGCTGATCCCAACGCGATCCAGGACATCGGCGAGGCGGTGCGCGGCGTGCTGCAGAACGTCAACAGGCTGGTCCTCGAAAACCAGGAAACCCTGCACAACAGCATGACCAACATCGAGGCGTTCTCGAAAAGCCTGGCGGCGAACTCCGCGCGCATCGACAGCATCATGGCCGGTGTCGATGGCCTGATGGGCGAGAAGGGCGAGTTGCACGCAGCCGCCAAGTCGTTCCGCGAACTGGCCGACAATCTCGACAAGCGCTCGGCCGGCCTGATCATCGACGGCCGCCGCACGCTGGCCGACATCAGCCGCGCGGTGAACAACTTCGACCGCAACCCGACCCGCGTGCTGTTCGGCGCCAGCGGCCGTGACGCGGCTCCCGCGCAGGCTCCTCAGGCCCGTAATCCGGCCGACGCCCGCGCGCGGCAGCGGTAAGAGCAGTTTTCGGGCTGCTTGCAAGAATTCTCGCGCTGACGGGATTTCTCAACGGGTCGTCCCCGCGCAGGCGGGGATGAGCGGATGCTGACATCGCGCTTTCCGATTCAATTTTCAAACAGCATGCGCGTGTGGGGCTTGCCCCATTCGCGCTCAACGAAAGCCATGC
>JAGVII010000336.1 GCA_020056155.1 Afipia sp. | reverse complement strand
CGCGCTGCTGGCACAGGCCGGATACCAGCTCGACGGCTCGGCGCTGCGCCACAAAGCCACCCGGACGCCGCTGGCCTTTGAAATTCTGGTCACCACCCGCGATCAGGAACGCATCGCGCTGGCCTATCAACGCGATCTCAAGCGCGCCGGGATCAACGCATCGGTCCGCGCGGTGGATGGAGTCCAGTTCGACCAGCGCCGGCTTTCCTTCGAATTCGACATGATCCAGAATCGCTGGGATCAGTCGCTGTCGCCAGGCAACGAACAGGCCTTCTACTGGGGTAGCGCCGCTGCCGATAATCAAGGCACCCGCAACTACATGGGCGCGAAGTCCCCGGCCATCGACGCCATGATCGCCGCACTCCTCGAGGCAAAAGAGCGGACCGAATTTGTTCCCGCCGTGCGTGCACTCGACCGGGCGCTGATCGCAGGCTTCTACGCAATTCCGATTTATAATGCCCGGCAGCAATGGATCGCGCGGTGGAATCGGATAGAACGGCCTAAGGCCACTGCGCTCACCGGCTACCTGCCGGAAACGTGGTGGTACAAACCGAAACAGTGACGCAGTGAGCGAGACCTTGCAGACCGCGCCATCCTCAGCAGCGACATCCTCCGGCACGGCGCTGACGCTCGACGATCTGTTTCGCCGCACCGTGTTGCGCCAGCCCGACGCGATCGCGCTGATCGATCCGCCGAACAAGCAGCGCGTCACCGGCAGCGCGCCCCAGCAACTGACCTTCGCGCAGGCCGATCAGGCCATCTCGGGCATCGCCGCGCGTTTCGTCGAGGCCGGGCTGCCGCCGGGCTCGATTATCGCCGTGCAGATGCCCAACACCATCGAGTTCGTGGTGACGGTGATGGCCGCGCTGCGCGCCGGTCTGGTGGTGGCGCTGCTGCCGCAACTCTGGCGGCAATCGGAATTGACCGTTGCGCTCAATCGCGTCGGCGCGCGGGCGCTCGCCGGCGTCAGCCGCATCGAGATCGTGGATCACGGCGAGCTGGCGCTCCACGCCGCCGCGGAAGCCTTTTCCATCCGGCAGGTTTTCGGATTCGGCAACGATCTGCCCGAAGGCATGACTCCGCTGGAAATCACCACAAGCGGCATGAACGGCTGGCTGTCGCCGGCCCTGCCCGACGCGCGCAGGCCCGCGATCATTTCGTTCGACGTCACGCCGGACGGTTTCCGCGCGATCCCGCGCAACCACCTTCAGCTGATCTCGGGCGGCCTTGCGGTTTTTCTTGAAGCCGGACTCCCGCAGGGCGCGCGGCTGCTGTCGTCGATTGCCCCCGCCTCGTTCGGCGGCTTCGCATCGACCGTGGTGACCTGGCTGCTGAGCGGCGGATCGCTGGCGCTGCATCACCCGGCGGACTTGCAGGTTCTGGAAAAGCAGATCGTCGATGAGCATCACGACACACTGATCGCGCCCGCTCCGCTCGCGCTCCGGCTGGCCGAGAGCGGCACGCTCGCGCGCCCGCAGGTGGCGATCCGGCACGTCATCGGCCTGTGGCGCACGCCGGACCGCGTGACCGCGAGCAATGACTGGCAGGACACCGGCACGACACTGACCGACATCTATCTGTTCGGCGAGATCGGACTGTTCGGCGCGCGGCGGCGTGAGGACGGCTCCGCCGCCCCCATTGCACCCGGATCATTCGGCGCGCCGCGCGGCGCGGCAAGTTCGAAGACCATCGGCGAGATCATCGTGACGCCGAAAGCCACGCTCGCGCTGCGCGGCGCGATGGTCCCGGTCGCGGCCTATCGCATCTCGTCCGAAGACTCTCTCACCCAAACGCCCGTCCTCGACTACGTCGACACCGGTTACGCGGCGCATGTCGATCGCGCCACGGGCGCCATCGGCATCACCGCGCCGCCCGTCGGGATCGTCGGCGTCGGCGGCTATCGTTTCCTCTCGCAGGATCTCGATGCATGGGCGAAGCGGCTGACAGCCGGCGCCATGCTGACCGCGTTGCCGGATCAACTGAACGGCTTCCGCCTCGCCGGACGCGCCGGCGACAACAGCCGCGCCCGTGAAGCGCTGGGCGAGTTAGGACTTAATCCACTGATGGTCGAAGCGTTTCGCGACCGGTCCGGCGGAACCTGAGAAGAGACGAATCCGATCCATGTTTTCTGGAAGGGACCCAGCGCTGGATTCCCGCTTTCGCGGCAATGAGCGGAGAGAACGCGTTTCAATCCAGCGGAACCTGACCCCCTCATTTCATCGATCGCATTGACCTGCCATTAAGAGCCGCGGGTTAAGGTTTCGCGCAGCGCCGACACGTCGGCAAACCGCGTTACTCAAGAGTTTGCAGCACCATGTCGCAGCAAGGCCCGATCCTCATTGTCTCAAATCGGGAAGGCCATGCGCTTTCGGGCGCGATCACGCAGGTCAAGGCGTTTCCGATGGTGGATGTCGGCTGGTCCGACGTCATCGATGCCGTTGCGCGTATGCGGCCAGCAGCAGTGATCGCAAGCGATCTCAACGGTCACGAGGACATTCTTGCAAATCTCGCGGAGCGCGCCGCCCGCGCCGATCCCTATGTGCCACTGATCGCCCTTGATCCCGGCACAGTGTTGCCGCGAAATGTTCTTCCTTTCACCCAGGCGGGCCGAAGCCCGGAACGGCTCGTCAGCCGCCTCAATGCCGCGCTGCGCGTTCGAGCGCTGCACGCCACCCTGCTGCGCCGCCTGTCCAACGCGCCCCGCACCTCCACGCGGATGCCGGCAACCGATCCGATCGACGACGCGACCGTCCTGTTGCTGGGGCGCGGCGGCGCGTATCCGGCCCTGTCGGTTGCACTCGGCGAGCAGATGGGCGTCGTCGGCGCGCTCAGCATCGAAGCCGCCGCCAAGCATCTCAATGCGCGTGAACTCGACGGCATCATCGTGGGCGATGGCTTCACGCCTCGCGTTCTGGACGCCTTCCTGACGGTCCTTTCGGAAGATTCCCGCTTCCGCAATCTTCCCGTCGTGGTGAGAAGTCTGTCCGGGCTGGCCGCCGACTACGATCTGCCTAACCTCGAGGTCGCCGACGCCGATCCGCCCATACTTGCCGCGCATGCCGTTCCGTTGATCCGGCAGCAGGCGTTCGAGTCCCGCATCGGCCGCGCCCTGAAATCCATCGACGTGGGCGGACTGCTCGATCCGCGCACCGGACTGCTGAACGAGGACGCCTTCAGCCGCGACTTCGAGACCGCGGTCGCGGAAACCCAGACCCGTGGCGCGGGATTGTCCGTCGCCCGCATTTCCTTCGCGCAAGGCTCGATCTCCGAGCGGATGCGCCTTGATGCTGCGCGCATTCTCAGCCGCCTGATGCGGCGAATGGATTTCGCCACGCTCGATGAATACGGCGCGATCATTATCGTGTTCGCCGAGGCCGACCTGCGCAACGCGCATGCCATCGCGCGGCGGCTCACCAGCGTATTGAAGCACACCATGTTCAGCACGAAACGCGACCAGCGGCTCGATCCGCATGCCACCGTCGCGACGCTGATGCCCGGCGATACGGCGTCGATGGTCCTCGGGCGGCTGCATGCCGACGGACATCGCGTGGCCTCGTAAGTTACGAAGCGCGGGATTTCGTTTCGTCATTGCGAGGAGCCCTTGCGACGAAGCAATCCAGTTCTTGCAAGCCTTCTGGATTGCTTCGCGGAGCCTGTCATCGGGCCGGCGAAGCCGGACCCGTTGGCTCGCAATGACGAGTCCTTTACTTACGCCGCCTTCTTGCCTTCCGCGAGGTTGGCGAGATCGCGCAGGATCGTGGTGGTGCCTTCGACGCGCTCTTCCGGTGTGCTCCATTCCTGGAAGAACACCACCTTCATGTCGGGACGCACCTTCGCGGCCTGACCATGCTGGCGGATGAAATAAACCAGCTTCTCCGGCTGCGCGAACGAGTTGTCGCGGAAGGTGATGACCGCGCCCTTCGGCCCTGCATCGACCTTCTCGATGTTGGCGCGGCGGCAATACGACTTGATCGCCGCGATCTGGAACAGATAGCGCACTTCATCTGGCAGCGGGCCGAAACGGTCGCGCAGTTCCGCGCCGAAATTCTCGATCTCGTCGTCGGTGTCCAAATCTGCCAGGCGCCGATAGAGCGATAGCCGGATCGAGAGATCCTGAACATAGTCTTCCGGAATCAGCACCGGCATGCCGAGCGTGATCTGCGGCGACCAGCGATCCGCGACCGGCTCGGAGATGCCGGCCTTGAGCGACAGGATCGCCTCCTCCAGCATGGATTGATAAAGCTCGAAGCCGACTTCCTTGATGTGGCCGGACTGCTCTTCGCCGAGCAGATTGCCCGCGCCGCGAATATCCAGATCGTGCGACGCCAGCTGAAATCCCGCGCCGAGGTTTTCCAGCGACTGGAGCACCTTCAGGCGGCGCTCGGCCTGCGCGGTGATCCTCTGCTGCGCCGGCAGCGTAAACAGCGCATACGCACGCAGCTTCGAGCGGCCCACGCGCCCACGCAGCTGATAGAGCTGCGCGAGACCGAACATATCGGCGCGATGCACGATCAGCGTGTTCGCCGACGGAATGTCGAGACCCGACTCGACAATCGTGGTGG
>JAGVII010000709.1 GCA_020056155.1 Afipia sp. | reverse complement strand
TGCCGAGGCCTTGTCGGCTTCACTGAAGGTGATGTGGTTTGAGAACGGATCGTACACGGTCATCGTTGTCGCGCCCCACGGCTGCTTCTCGAGGCCCGGGCGCATGTAGTTGTAACGCTTTGCCGCGAGTTCGACGTGATATTCGCCAATTCCAACGGTCTCGATCGTGATGTGGATGCCGGGGGAGCCGGAGCCATGGTGCTCACTCAGGAACAGCTGAACGCCGCTGCGCGAAATGCCCATGAACAGCGGCAGGTTGGGCTCGTGCCGATGCTCGAAATCGACCTTGAACCCGAGATAATCGAAATAGAATTCGCGCGCCTTGGCGAGGTCGAACATCCGCAGGATGGGAATGACTCGGCTGAACTCGATGGGCATCGGCAACTCCCGCGTCAAATTTGCGCATTAACCTTGATGCCATGCAGCCTCAAGGCCCGGTGTGGTAAGGCGAAACTTCGTATTCGGGACATCGGCGTTCCGACAGGGTATGTAGCGCGCTCCGGCGCGACAGGCTATGGTCCCGCCGCAACAAGCCGCTTGGATTGACAGAGTATGGAACGGCCTGACGGAACGACGCATTTCGGCTTCCGGGATGTGGGGCTTGGCGAGAAGCAGACGCTGGTGAACGAGGTGTTTCACAGCGTGGCCAGGCGCTACGACCTGATGAACGACCTGATGTCCGGCGGCATGCACCGGCTCTGGAAAGAGGCGATGATCACGGCGCTCAATCCGCCGCGCACCGACGCACCGTTTGCGCTGCTCGATGTCGCCGGAGGCACCGGAGATATCTCCTTCCGTGCGGCCAAGGCCGCAGGCCACGGTTTTCAGGCCACCGTTTGCGACATCAACTCCGAGATGCTCGCCGTAGGGCGCGAGCGTGCAGTAGCGCAGCATCTCGACCATCAGGTCGCGTTCGTCGAAGGCAATGCGGAAGCCCTCGCCTTTCCAGACAAGAGCTTCGACGCCTACACCATTGCTTTCGGTATCCGCAATGTGCCGCAGATTCCGCTTGCGCTCAGCGAGGCCTATCGCGTGCTGAAGCCCGGCTCGCGGTTCCTGTGTCTGGAATTCTCGTCGGTCGATGTGCCCGGCCTCGATCGGATCTACGACCTGTTTTCGTTCAACGTGATCCCTCAGCTTGGCCGCGCGGTCACCGGCGACGCCGAATCCTATCGCTATCTGGTCGAATCGATCCGGCAGTTTCCGAAGCCCAACGCCTTTGCCGACATGATCCGTGCCGCAGGTTTCTCCCGCGTCAAGCATGACATCATGTCCGGCGGCATCGTCGCGCTCCATTCAGGCTGGCGTTTGTGATCGCTGCGCTCACTCATACCCTGAGACTGGCGCGCGCGGGCTACGTGTTCGCACGCGAAGGCGTGTTCGGCTTCGCCGATCCATCCACCATGCCGCCGCAGGCACAATTCGCGGTCCGCATGGCGCGGCTGATCGAGCGGCGCGGCGCGGCAACCAGCGGACGGCTGTCCCGCGCGCTGACGCGGCTCGGTCCGACGTATGTGAAGCTCGGCCAGTTTCTCGCCACCCGGCCCGACGTGGTCGGCATCACAATGGCGCGCGACCTTGAGAATCTGCAGGATCGCCTGCCGCCGTTTCCGCAGGCGCAGGCGGAAGCCGTGATCGTCACGGCGTTCGACAAGCCTGTGGCGCAGGTGTTTGCGAGCTTCGGTGAATCGGTCGCCGCCGCATCCATCGCGCAGGTGCATCGCGCCGAGGTGGAAACGGACGGCGTCCGCAAAACGGTCGCGGTGAAGGTGCTGCGCCCCAATGTCGGCGGCCGGTTTCGTCATGATCTCAGCGATTTCATGTTCGCCGCGCGAAAGATCGAGGCGGTTTCATCCGAAGCGCGACGGCTGCGTCCGGTCGAGATCGTCGACACGCTGGCGCGCACGGTAGCGATGGAAATGGATCTGCGGCTGGAAGCCGCCGCGCTCTCCGAGATGGCGGAGAACACCCGCGACGACCACGACTTCCGGGTTCCCTCGGTGGACTGGGACCGCACCAGCCATCACGTGCTGACGATGGAGTGGATCGATGGCATCGCGCTGAACGATCGCGCCAAGCTTGAGGCGGCGCAGATCGACCTGCCGGATCTCGGCCGCAAGGTGATCCAGAACTTTTTGCGCCATGCGCTGCGCGACGGCTTTTTCCACGCCGACATGCATCCGGGTAATCTGTTCGTCGACGACACCGGACGGCTGGTCGCGGTCGATTTCGGCATCATGGGACGGCTCGGCCTGAAGGAGCGCCGCTTCCTCGCCGAAATTCTTCTGGGATTCATCACCCGCGACTATCACCGCGTCGCCGAAGTGCATTTCGAAGCGGGTTACGTGCCCGCACATCATTCAGTGGAGAATTTCGCGCAGGCGATCCGCGCCATCGGCGAGCCGATCCACAATCGCGCCGCCGACGAAATCTCGATGGCGAAACTGCTGTCGCTGCTGCTCGAAGTCACTGGGCTGTTCGACATGCGCACGCGGCCCGAACTGATCATGCTGCAAAAGACCATGGTGGTGGTGGAGGGCGTGGCGCGGGGCTTCGATCCCAAGCTCGACATCTGGACCACCGCCGATCCCGTGGTGCGCGAATGGATCGCGCGCAACCTCGGCCCGCTCGGCCAGATCGAGGGCGTGGTGCACGGCGCGGGCGATCTGGGCAAGGTGCTCGCGGGGCTGCCCGCGATTGCCGCCCGGTCGGTTGCGGTGCTCAACCAGTTCGACCAGATGACCCGCGACGGGCTGGTGCTGGCACCCGAAACGGTCGCCGCGATCGGCAAGGCCGAGGCGAAACGCACCCGCTGGCAGACAGCGGCGCTGTGGGTGATAGCGCTGACGTTTATCGGGATTCTCTGGTCCATTCGCTAGAATGATCGCATTGCAGTCATGCTTTGATTGCGATGATATCATTTGCTATAGATCATGCTCATCCAGGAGCATGTCATGGCCAGCCTGACCGTCCGCAAACTCGATGAAGCCCTCAAAGCCAGCCTCCGGCTGCGTGCCGCCCGGGCCGGACGCTCGGTCGAGGACGAGGTCCGGATGATTTTGCGCGAGGCGACGGAGGGACCGGAAGCCGTTTCGGCAAGCCCCGCGCGCAACGCCATACCCCAGCCCCATCGCAGCCGGGCGCCGGAGGTAAAAGGCCTTCCCCGCGTCACCCTGATCATCGGCGGCGGCATCGCCGCCTACAAGGCGCTCGATCTGATCCGCCGCCTCAAGGAGCGCGGCATTCACGTTCGCTGCGTCATGACGCGCGCCGCCCAGCAGTTCGTGACCCCGCTCACCGCCGGAGCGCTGGCGGACGAGCGCTGCTACACGGATCTGTTCGATGCCCAGAGCGAATTCGACGCCGGGCATATCCGTCTCGCCCGCGATACCGACCTGATTATCGTCGCTCCCGCCACTGCCGACCTGATGGCCAAGATGGCGCAGGGCCAGGCCGACGATCTCGCCACCGCCATCCTGCTCGCAACCAACCGCCCCGTGCTGGTGGCGCCTGCGATGAACCCGCTGATGTGGGCGAATCCCGCCACCAAGCGCAATGTCGCGCAGCTCGCGCGCGACGGAGTCAGCTTCATCGGCCCGAACTCCGGCGAGATGGCCGAGGCCAACGAAGCGGGCGTCGGCCGCATGTCCGAGCCAACCGAAATTGCCATCGCCGCCGAGGCGATGCTGCGCCCGCCGCACACAGGGCCGCTTGCAGGCAGGCGTATCCTGATTACCGCAGGCCCGACCCACGAGCCGATCGATCCGGTGCGCTATATCGCCAATCGCTCCTCCGGTAAGCAGGGTTATGCCATCGCGGCGTCCGCAGCCGATGCGGGCGCGGACGTGACGCTGATCTCCGGTCCGGTCGATCTCGACGATCCCGCCGGCGTCCGCGTCATCCGCGTGGAATCCGCGCGCGACATGTTGGCGCAAGTGGAAGCCGCATTGCCGGTGGACATCGCGATCTTCGCCGCCGCCGTGGCCGACTGGCGCGTTGCCAACGCTGGCGAGCAGAAGATCAAGAAAACATCGTCCGGCATGCCGCCCCTGCAACTCGTAGAAAATCCCGACATTCTCGCCACGATCTCGAAACGTCAGCAAAACCGGCCCCAACTTGTGATCGGTTTCGCCGCCGAAACCCAGAATCTGATCCAGAACGCGACATCGAAGCTGAAGCGCAAGGGCTGCGACTGGATCGTCGCCAACGACGTGTCGCCCGCATCCGGCGTGATGGGAGGCGACCGCAACACCGTCCACATTCTCACGCGGGGCAAAGCCGAGGCCGCAGTTGATGTCGCTGTTGATTCCTGGCCGGTGATGACGAAAGAGGAAGTCGCCGACGCGCTCATCGCGAAGATCGCCGAGACCATGGGACAACCGACTCCATGACGATCGCCATCACCGTCGAGATCCAGCGCCTGCCGCATGCCGAAGGCCTCACGCTGCCGGCCTATCAGACCGCGCATGCCGCGGGCCTCGATCTGCTGGCGGCGGTTCCCACGGACACGCCGCTGACGCTACAGCCGGGCCAGCGCGCGCTGGTGCCGACCGGGCTGATGATCGCGGTGCCTCCAGGCTTCGAGGCGCAGGTGCGGCCGCGTTCCGGGCTCGCGCTCAAGCACGGTGTCACCGTTCTCAATTCGCCGGGCACGGTGGATGCCGATTATCGCGGCGAAGTTTCCGTGCTTTTGATCAATCATGGCGACGAGCCGTTCACGATCCGGCGCGGAGAACGCGTTGCCCAGCTTGTCATCGCCGCCGTGACGCAGGCAAATCTGGTGGCAGTTGCATCGCTGTCGCCCACCGATCGCGGCAGCGGCGGATTTGGTTCCACCGGGCGGTAGATCGATCCCCACACAGGGGCCGAATCGCACCGCACCATCGTTCGTGCAGCCATTATTTTGCAGGGCGATTCACGTTCACGGTCTGGACTCTTACCCGGCGACTCCTGTTGAGGATATTGTCGTTCGATTCGTGTGCGGCAGTTGGGATAGATCATGTCAGGCG
>JAGVII010000050.1 GCA_020056155.1 Afipia sp. | reverse complement strand
TGGGATTACCCCTTGGCGAGGGACGCGAATGTCTTGCCTTCGTCGGCCAGACGCTTGAGCAGCGGCGTAGGCTCGAGCGACGGATCGTTGGTCTGCTTGGCGTAGAACGACAGCCGGTCCGCGATGTGCTTGAGGCCGACGCTGTCGGCATAGAACATCGGACCGCCGCGGTAGATCGGCCAGCCGTAGCCGTACAGCCAGACCACATCAATGTCGCTCGGGCGGGCCGCGATCTTCTCTTCGAGAATGCGCGCACCCTCGTTGATCATCGGATACATCATGCGCTCGAGGATTTCGTCGTCGCTGATTTGACGGCGCTTGAGGCCGAGCTTGGCGGTGGTTTCCTCGATCAGCTTATCGATTTCCGGATCCGGCAGCGGCGAGCGCGAGCCAGCTTCGTACTTGTAATAGCCCTTGCCGGTCTTCTGGCCGAAGCGGCCCGCTTCGCAGATCGCGTCGGCGATTTCCGACTTGATGCCGCGGTCCTGACGCGAGCGCCAGCCGATATCGAGACCGGCGAGATCGCCCATCGCGAACGGGCCCATCGGCATGCCGAACCTGGTGAGCACCGCATCGACCTGCTGCGGCAGCGCGCCTTCGAACAGGAACTTCTCGGCCTGCTTGCCGCGGGCCGCCAGCATGCGGTTGCCGACGAAGCCGTCGCAGACGCCGACCACCACCGGAACCTTGGCGATGCGCTTGGCAACCGCGACCGCGGTCATCAGCGCGTCCGGCGCGGTCTTCTCGCCGCGGACGATTTCGCACAGCTTCATCACGTTGGCGGGCGAGAAGAAGTGCATGCCCAGCACGTCCTGCGGACGCTTGGTCATGGCGGCGATCTGGTTGATGTCGAGGTAGGAGGTGTTGGTGGCAAGCACAGCGCCGGGCTTGGCGAACTGGTCGAGCTTGCCGAACACTTCCTTCTTGATCGCCATGGTCTCGAACACGGCCTCGATAATGAGGTCAGCATCCTTGACGTTCTCGAGGCCGACCACGCCCTCGATCAGGCCCATGCGCTTGGCGGGCGCGTCCGCCGGAATGCCGCCGCGCGCAGCGGTGGCATCGTAGTTCTTCTGCATGATGCCGAGGCCGCGCTTGAGCTGCTCGTCGCCGGTCTCGATCAGGGTGACCGGAATGCCGGCATTGGCGAACGACATCGCGATGCCGCCGCCCATGGTGCCGGCGCCGATGATGGCGACCTGCTTCACGTCACGCGGCTTGGTGCCATCTGGCACGCCAGATACCTTGGCGGCTTCACGCTCCGAGAAGAACGCATAACGCTGCGCCTTCGACTGGTCGCCGTTCATGAGCTTCATGAACAGTTCCCGCTCGGACTTGAGCGCCTGATCGAACGGCTGGTCGAGCGAGTGGCTCACGGCCTCGGCGGCAGCGAGCGGCGCTTCCAGACCGCGGTTGCGCTTATTTGCCGCAGCAGCCGCGTTGGTGAAGATCGACTTGTCGGCCTTGGCCGCGGCGAGCTTGGAATCGTCGTCGCGCAGTTTGCGCAGCGGACGCTTTTCGGCCAATGCCTTGCGCGCAAAGGCTTCGCCGCCGACAGCGGGTTCGCCGTCGATGATTTCTTCGATCAATCCGTTCTTGAGCGCTTCAGCCGCGCTGATCGGATTGCCGCCGACGATCATCGCCACCGCCATTTCAGGACCGACCGCGCGCGGCAGACGCTGCGTGCCGCCCGCACCCGGCAACAGGCCGAGCTTCACTTCGGGAAGACCGAGCTTGGCGTCCTTGGTGGCGACGCGGAAGTGGCAGCCCAGCGCGAGTTCAAGGCCGCCGCCGAGCGCGGTGCCGTGAATGGCGGCGACCACCGGCTTAGAGGAATTCTCGATAACCTCGATCACTTCATGAAGGCTGGGCGACTGTGGCGGCTTGCCGAATTCGGTAATGTCCGCGCCCGCGATGAACGTCCGTCCGGCGCACGCAATGACGATGGCCTTCACCGAGTCATCGGCCTGAGCGCTCTTCACACCATCCGCAATCCCCTTGCGCACCGCTGCGCTGAGCGCATTCACCGGAGGGCTGTTGACTGTGACGATTGCAACCGCGTCGCGACGTTCCACCTTGACCACTTCGCTCACACAACTCTCCTTGGTAGCGCTTGTTTTTTAAGCATTTCGCACTGCGGAATTAAATTCCACATCTTGACACGGAGGGATATTTTGAAGCACGTCCTTTGTCAACGAAGACCACATATGCGGTT
>JAGVII010000264.1 GCA_020056155.1 Afipia sp. | reverse complement strand
GCCGCGCAAGAGAGCTGGGCTTCACATTGGACCAAGTACGTAACTTGCTCGACCTTTCCGACGAAAAGCGGCGATCTTGTGAATCTGTAGACGCAATCGCCCGAGAACATCTCAGACAGGTAGACCGTAAGATCGCCGACCTAAAGGCCCTCCGGGCCGAGTTGGATAGCGTGATCAATCAGTGCAGGTGCGGAACGATTGCTGATTGCCGCATCATCGAAGCGCTAGGACCCTCGTAGGCGCCCACGTAGAGACTTCGAATCGATGCCTTAATCAGAATGGCTGCAGACAGCTCTCATAAGAAATTTACAACAGCCGCCGTCTTAGAGATGAGGGAAAGAACAATGCGATGTACTTCGTGTTGCAATTCCGTTGGATGGGGGGTGAAGTCGTTCGTCGCTCGCGTTTTCACGCCGGAACAAAACGTAGAGCGCGGGCAGGACGACAAGCGTGAGTAATGTCGATGAGATAATTCCACCGATGACCGCGGTCGCAAGCAGCCGTTGTACGTCAGCGCCGGCGCCGGTTGCGATCGCCATCGGCACGAAACCCAGCGATGCGACGAGTGCCGTCATGAGTACAAGCCGCAACCTCGTCAGCGCCCCCTCTCGGACGGCATCGATCAGGGCATGTCCTTCTTGCGCAGCTTTCGATGAAGGTGATGGACGTTGCCGACACTGATTCCATATCGCGACAGCGTCTGCCGATTGAGCTTGACGGTCAGCAACGGCAATCCGGACACTTGCGGATCTCCTCCCAGACTGCCGCCGATCGAATGAGCGAATGATGAATGGATCCGGCATGCCTTGTTCAGAATCGCGCCGCGACAATGAGCATATAGCCCCATTTACATACGAACATGAGCAAGCGAACGCGCACCGAACTCATAAGTGATGAACGGCAAGTTATAGGCATGTCAGTGTGACCGCGTACGTAACTGTCGGTGCTTGCTAGTATCCGTTCGAACCTGTTTAGGTTTGGCCGCGACGGACAATGACGGGGCCGGACCGAGTTTCCCGATGAAGCGAACATAGAGTAATTCGCTGACCAGATCGGCAAGCGTCTGCTCCAATGCCGGTTTCGCGCGGTCCGACACTATCCGTTCGGCGACGGATATCCTCCAGACTGCCGCCGCTTGAATGAATGATGAATGGATCCGCCATCCTTTGTTCAAAATCGCGGTGCGACAATTGAGCGTAATGCAGGCGCGCGGCTCACCATAAAAGGGTCCTACCATTCTGACTATGGTTGCGCTGAAGCGCCGACTTGGCGCCAGGTTACGGCGGAGTCGGTTCTGCGCATCTGAAACTGGCCTGCCGGCCCCCGACCTGCACGAAGTCGCCTGCCGCCGGATCGACCATTGCGATATCACGGGCCGGCGACGGGCCGGTTGGCAAGATTCTCATCTTTATATCCGTCCAATTTATCTCCGAACTCGCGTAGCAGGAACAGACTGACATCGTCGAGCGAGTCATGATCTTTGCGGAACGGCTGCTCAAGCGTCTCGATGAGATAAAGCGCATATACAAACATATAGGATATAAAGCCAAAAATCAGCGCTGTACCGGGCGAGCCTTCAGTCTCCAAGAACAGCAAAAGCAGCACGATAGCTGCAACCAACGTCTTCACCAAGATGTACACGGAAGGCACAAATTGCATGCTTTGAATGTGATAGATTCGGAAGACGCATCTGCGCAGTTGATCCTGCTGGCCGCGCAGTCGCACGATGAAATTCGCCGGCATGCCCAAAATATCCATTTGCGCAATCATCGGAGTGAGCTTGTCGATTTCGAGAATGGCTGGCCGCAGATCCTTGTGGGCTCCCTCGTGTCCAAGCCCCCTCTGCAAGACGGTCAGGATGTTCCCGAGTATCGTTCGCAGCGGACCGACTTTGAAATCCGGGCACTTCTCGGCGAAACAGACAGCGTCGTCATGGATTGCCTCCAATGCCACGCGAATGTCGGCCGGCAATCGCTCAGATTCTTTGTAGTCAGAAAGAACGCCCGACAGCAGAAAGCCGATGATGAAGATTGCGCCACCGATTGCGCTGGTCAACAGCGTGCTCAGCGTCACGAATTCGAACTGCATCCAGTGAACAAACACCTTGATGGCGCTGATCGCGACGACCAATCCCGCCACGAGGAAGAATAACTTAAGCTTCTTCAACTCGTGATGCTCGTTGATCCATTTCATAAGGCGGACCTTTTGCGATCGAATGAGACTTTATAACGGCCAATCTCATTCGAGCAAAGAGGGGAACCTTCTGTGGCGTACGTTTGGCCACACGTAGGCACTGAAGGAGTGATCGCTATACCGTACGGGAATTGATTTGGCACGCAGGATGTGACAAAGTTTATGTCTCTTGCGGGATTCATGATTGCTATCGACCGAAAGGGAACGTTGCCATGAAAACCATCATCACGATTGCGGCTGGCGTTATTCTTTTGAGTGGCGTCGCAGCCGTAACTCCCGCAGCGGCCTTACCGGCCTCCGGGACCGCCATAGATGCGCGAACTATTGCTGCGAGCGAGCAAGTGCAGCCGGTTCACATGCGCCGGCATCGTCATCATAGACACCACGCGCATCGACGTTATCGCGTTAATCCTTATTACGGCTATGGATACGGTTACGCACCACCTGTAATCATACCCTTTGGCTTTGGGCATCACGGCGGACACCATTTCGGTGGCCATGGCGGACACCACGGCCATCACTGAGTTCGCAGAGCGCGCCTGGATTCCGGAACCGAGTGGTGAGAGCTGGCCGTGCACCCAAGATGTCGCATTGCGCTACGTCGCGAAGGCGGCATCGTAGCAAGCTGTACGCTTGATTTGATTCGCCGTGAAAAGGGGCCGCCGTGGGAGAGACCACGCTTATCCATCTTTCGCGCCTGATGGTTCTCAGGCGTCAGCTCGACGTCGCGGCAAATAACATTGCGAACGTCGAAACTACCGGCTTCCGTGCTCAGCATCTTTCCTTTCAAGAGTACCTCAAACCAGAAAACAATCAGGTCGTCGGCGTCAAACCCGAACGTCCCGTCTCTCTGGTCGATGCTGCATTTGGATTTACGGCGGATTCGCCGGGGGCGCTGCAGATCACAACGAACCCGCTCGACCTGGCGATCAACGGAAATGCCTATTTCGTCGTTCAAACCCCTCAGGGAGAGCGATACACCCGAGACGGATCATTCAGTCTTGATAAATCGGCCCGGCTGGTCACCATGGAGGGCCACACAGTTCAAGCTGGAAATGGCGCAGTAACAGTGCCCGCCCAAGCTGGCAGCATCAGTATCGACGCAAGCGGGCGGATTTCGACCAAGCTGGGCGAACTGGACCGGTTGCGACTGGTCCAATTTCCAGAACGCGGCAATCTGCATGCGGTCGGCGGAAATCTGTTTCGATCGGACTCCGCACCGGCTGCAATTTCGGATGGCTCTGCGAAGGTACTGCAGGGTATGGTAGAAAAATCCAATATCCAGCCAACCGTCGAGATAAGCCGACTGGCCGAAATCAACAAAGCTTACGAAATGGTGAGCAAGTTATTGAAAAGCTCACAGGACGTGACTGAGTTAAACAGGCTGGCTGATGTACCCGATTAGTCAGGCCTGAACTGACGTCGGCCGGTCTGCTTTTGACTGCGCACTTTCAAGCATGCTGAAACTTGTGTGCTTCTTCGTCGGGGCACGACGACGTCAAAATTCTCCGCGCAGACGGCCTGAGAACACCGACACCGGGCCGCGATCCGCATTGTAAGCGGGGTTGGCGATGAATTGATAGTCGGCAGTTGCCGTGATCTGCTTGTTAACGGCCAATGCGTAATAGATCTCAAGAATCTTCTCCTGTCGGTAATTGATTTGCCCGTCACCGATCAGCACGCCGAGGCCGCCGGCCGCGACAAAGTCGCGATGGTCCTTCGATAGGGCATTGAACGCGCCGCCGATCCCGATGACGTCGTCCGGCCGGCCCCATGACGTTCCCTTGATCGACGTGCCGAACGACAGGCTGGCGTCGATGTCGGTGAAAACCATGATTTCAGTCTTGCCATCGTTCCAGCTCCACCTTCCGAACACGCCGATATCGCTAGTGATCGCCTGCTCGACGTTGAACACGTAGCCGTATTTGATCCGCCCGCGGCGCGTCTGGCTGATGTCGAGATTGAGCGCCGGATCGTTCAATGTGTCCCGGTAACCGCCGGAATAGGCACTGTTGAGCCAGGCGATGGTGCGGAATTTCCCCGGCTGCGAAAACAGCGAATAGCGCGTTTCGAGCTCGAGGATGTAGTTGCCGCGCTGAAACACCTTCATGTCGAAATTGCCTGAGTTCGATTCCGAAACCATCAGGAAATAACCCGCGCGCAGCGCCCAGTATCTCTGGTTCAGTTCGGCCGTCACGCCATATGTCAGGCCGACCTTGTCGGCGGAATAGTCGAACGCGCCCGGCGCCCATATCGACCAGTTCATAAAGTCCTTGCGGGGATCCTTGGCGTAGGCATTGCCGTCGAACACATCGGGCACAGCGAACTTTCCGGCCTGTACTGTCAGCCGTGAGACGTCCGCTTTCCCCGCGAGTTGACCGGGGCCGCTGGGCAACTCTTCCTGCTTGCCGCCGAAGCCGAATGTCTGGCGCAGGTAAAATCGCGACGGGTTGAAGCGCGGATAAGGGAAGTTCGATTTTTGCGCCTCGCCGCTGGTAAAGCCGGCGACGCCGACGGTATTGCTGAGGCCGAAGCCCTGAAGCAATTCAGGGTTGAAGTAGACTTCGCCGCCGTCCCACAGCCGGGCATTCAGATAGAGGCTGTTGCTCCATGTCGCCTGCGACTGGCGGCTGGGCGTCAGGCTGTTCGTGCCCGTGTAGGGCGCATGAAATCCGGGATAGCCCTGCGACAGGTAGGTGGTCTGTCCGTGGATTTCCCAAATGTCCGATGACGGCGCGGTCCTTGCCGCTACTGGCTGCGATCCCGTGCTCCCCGGCCAATCGATCTTGCGGTTCAGGCCGATGCGAAGCGTCTGGAAATCCAGTGCCGAGGCATTGCGCGCTCCCGACGGCAACCGGACGTCGGCCGGTCCGAAATCGTAATAGAGATACTCCAGCCGCGCCGACCAGAGCGGATCGATGGCATATTCGAATCCGGCCCCGGCAGCCCAGCCGGTGCGACGCTGGATGCTTTTCTCTTCCAGTCCGCCCGACAGGTCACTGGCAAACCGTGTGCCCTGCCAAGCGAATCCACCAGTCGCATAAACCATCCATGAAGGTCGGGCATAACCGAGGCGCGCGCGCACGGAGCCGACGTAATCCATTTTCTCCGTCAGGCCAGCCTCCGCAGATCTTGGGGACGACACCACCGCGTTAGAGTTGATGTAGTTTGGAAACGTGATGTCGGCCTCGACGCCGAGCAAAACCCGCGAGGGCAAGACGACATTATATCCGGCCTGCACACCGCCGTTGATGCCGCTATAGGAGTGGGAAAGCGCCGACGGCAGCGGATCGAACAGCGTCGCGCTGGTGCGCCCCCAGCCGTACCCCATATGAGCGCCGATATAGGGGCCGGTCCAATCGAAGTAAGTTTCAATGCGCGGCGCTTTTACCGTCATAGCACCAGGCTGGTCGGCCGCCAGCGCACCCTCGAACGACAGCGCCCCGAGCGCGATCCCGGCGAGCAGACTTTTAAAGATATTCGCGCCGCGACGCGGCTCGCCGATGACGTTTTGGCCTCGCAGCGTCATAAAAAATGTCGCCATTCTAAGTTGTCAGAGCTACTTGCGAATGACTATCAAATACTTGTTGCGAATAACTTGCAACAAGATTCTTGCGAAATGGATAGCAACGAGCTCAGGCATGTACCCGGCTACCGGAAGCCGCGCGTAGCGTCGGCTCGTCCGAAACTAGTAGGCGTCAACGGCCTGGGGTTGTTGGTTCTAAGCGGCACGGAGAGCGTCTCAAAATCTGAGACGTCTATACCGGTCCCTTTATCGGAGGCTGACGGGCTTTTAGAGAAAGACACAAGGGGCAACATCATCGCAGTTAACCTCGTCAACCCAGCGATGGGTTCATCGATATGAATGAATGTTCAAGGGCTTATCGCAAATTTAATCTGGAGAGCTGGAACGGATATCTCCCATCGTAATTATTGCTCCACATGACATGTATTTGGAGTCAGGAAAGAAATGAAAGAACTAGCTATCGCATTTGCCGTCGGTGCAGCGGCGCTCCTCGGCGGTTCCGCCGCCAATGCAGCAGACAACTCGGTGAAGGCGCAGGCTGCAACCCACACTGCGCAAATTAATGAGTTCAGTTCGCAGCATCGGCGTCATCGTCATCACTCACGCCATAGACACGTTCGCCCTTACGGTGGGGGCTACGGCTACTATGCTCCGCAGGCTTACTATGCCCCACAGCCTTATTATTATGGCGGTGGACCGAGCATCGGATTTGGTTTCGGAGGCGGACATTTTGGCGGACACCATGGTGGTCATCACGGCGGACACCACTGGGGCCACCACTGAAAACTGGAGAAGCAAAAAGCCCGCAGAAGTGCGGGCTTTTTAGTGCAGGTTTCATCCCCTAAAACACTCATCCATCATTACGCGAAAAAACCCACGGATCGGATCTGATTGCAGCCGCACCGGAACGGGTCACTCTGCACTTGACATAGATACTCCGAGCTCACCAACCTGAGAATCTTGGGTACGCGAGGCTCGACATGACAGTCCACATCAATCTTAGCGACCGGAAACCTTACATGCTTTCTGTTGCGGACGCGGTCGCGGCGCTCAGCGACGAAGCAGGCTTTCAATCCGGCGATCAAGCTAGGATAACATGTGGCGATTTAACGCTGCCATCGGGCGAGGCTGTCACTCTCACTGGACTTCTATTTGAGCGCGGTAATCGCCACGTTTACACAGTTTGGTTGCGCAGCTCAAAAATATGCCGTGCCAGATATCGGTCGGAGTCGATTGATTTCGAAACCGTTGAGTTGGCGGACGCCATGGTTGACAGCGATGTTAATGTGACCCTGATCGACGGCAGGGTTATCCGAGCAGTTCAAATTACTCCGCCGAAGTTGCCGTACAAAACCACCGAACGTGATTGGCAGATCGTCCATCAGACGATTTCATCGGCGGAAGCGGAGGATCGGTGTTACGCTCTTCCGGCCGGTTCTCAAGGGCCTGACTTCATTGCGATGGCGCGCGAATTGAACCTTCTCAATTACAGTGCTCTTCGAGACTTGGACAATGTTCCGTATCTGAAGGTAATACAGGGCGACCTGCTCAAGCATAATCCGAACAGCAAGGTTGTATCGGAGCAAAAGATCTCCGACACCTTGAGCAAGTTTGGAATTCGTCACAAAAGGGCGCGCCCCCGCCGTGCCACAATTTGAGTTTGATCAGCGCGGCTGACAACGACATCCCGTGTGACATCATTAGCTTCCATGCAATGGAGGCATACAATGTCCACGATTTTTGTCACAGTTTCTAAGCGTGCGATTGAGGATATGAAACGTCGGGCGCGTGAAGCGGCCGATCGCGGACCGTTGGAAGGAATCGTTGACGGTCCACAGCGGCTCAGTGTGTTGAAGCGCTTTTTGGCCAAACCAAAAGCGAACAGGCAAGCCCGCCGCCGGCGTACAAAAGCCTCGGAAAACCGATCTTAAATCTTGCCACAATCTCACATTGATCGCGATTGATGCGTTCAGCAAAAAAATGATGGATGTAAGAGCTCCCTTCGAAATGAAAGGAGCTCACTGTGACCCACGACCGCGTCGTCATGACGCTTGTACGCTCATTGCGAGCGCCCAAACGTAAAACAAGAACGCACTCAAAAAAGCAAATCCGACAAATCGCAAACCTAGTCCTTTGTTACGGTTGGACCTATCCAATTTTGATCGATGAGGACGGCACCATTATTTGCGGCTATGGCCGCTATCTCGCCGCGCTCGAACTCGGGCTTAAGGAAGTGCCGACAATAATCATGTCGGGCCTAAGCAACGCCAAGAAGCGCCTCCTTACTATAGCGGACAACAAGATCCCGACGAACGCGGGATGGGATTATCCGGTTCTTGCAGCGGAGCTCGGCGAGCTCGCGGTTCTGCTTCCTGAATGTCAGCTCAATATCGAACTCACCGGCTTTGAGACTGCTGAGATTGACAACTTGATGAGCGATCACCTCGACTCTGAGCGTGAGCCTGGCGATGCCGTACCCGAGATAGAAGCCAAGGCCGTCAGTCGGACGGGTGATTTATGGACGCTGTCCAAACATCGTCTGTTGTGCGGGGATTCCAGAGAGCCCGGGCACGTCAGAAAGCTGATGGGCACCGCCCGAGCTGCCATGGTGTTTACGGACCCACCTTACAATGTTCGAGTTAGCTCCGTTCAGGGTCGCGGCAAAATCAAGCACCGCGAGTTTGCCGCAGCTTCCGGCGAGATGTCGCGCGCCGAGTTCACTGAATTCCTTACCAGCTGGATGCACTTGGCCGCTCGGTATTTAGAGGACGGTTCAATCGTCTTCTGCTGCATGGACTGGCGGCACGTTGGCGAGTGCCTTGCGGCCGGCGAAGAAGCTTTCACTGAGCTCAAAAACATAATCGCTTGGGTCAAAACCAACGCTGGGCAAGGCAGCTTCTACCGCTCCCAGCATGAGCTAATCCTTGTGTTCAAGAACGGCACTGGCCGCCACCAGAACAATATCGAACTCGGCAAGTTTGGCCGCTCCAGATCGAACGTCTGGGAGTACGCCGGCGTCAATACGTTCCGCAAAGATCGCCTCGCCGAGCTGACCGTTCACCCAACGGTCAAACCCGTTGCCCTGGTGGCCGACGCCATGCGGGACTGTTCGCGTCGTGGCGACATTGTGCTCGATCCTTTTATGGGATCCGGCACCACCATTCTTGCCGCCGAAAAGGTCAGCCGACGCGCCTACGGCATCGAAATCGATCCTTTGTACGTCGACGTTGCTATCCGCCGTTGGCAGGAATTCACCAAGCGCGACGCGGTTCTCGTGGCCACCGGCCAGACGTTCGACGAGGTGACCGCCGAGCGATCCGCTTCCCCTGCTCTCAAACGCGTAAGGATCTAACACAATGGCTTCGATCCCAAAAATTGAGCGTGTCTTCCGCAAGCGGGTGCGGCTGAAGTCGAGCGACGAAGATGTCGGCTACGGCAAGCCGCCAAAGGCAAATCAATTCAAGCCCGGAAAAAGCGGCAATCCAAAAGGCCGACCCAAGGGCGCCAAAAGTGAGGCCACCATTTTGGTAGGGCTATTGAATCGCAAAATCGAAATCCGCCAGAACGGCAAGGTTCGCAAGATCACCATATTGGAGGGAATTTTTCATAAGCTCGCAGAGGATTCACTCAAGGGCAACACCAAGAGCGCAGCCTTCGTGTTGAACCGTTTGGCTGCAATCGCATCGACAGACAGCACAGAGACTGAGGTCAATCCGGACGACAAGGCGGTGCTTCATGCTTACCTGAGCAAATTCCGATCGAATCCCGATAAGGAGTGAACACAGTGAAGGATCAAGATCTTCTGCACTCCATTCTGCGCAACGACTTCGAAAGCTTCCTCCATCGCTGCTTTCTCATGCTCAATCCGGGTGCTGAGTACCTGCCGAATTGGCACATCAAGGCGATTGCGCACCAGCTTCAGCTCATTCGAGAGGGCAAGGTCAACCGTCTAATCCTCAACATGCCGCCGCGGTACTTAAAGTCGCTTACGGTGTCGGTGATTTTGCCGGCATTTTTGCTAGGCCATGAACCTCAGTTGCGGATCTTTGGCGTGAGCTACAGCAATGATCTCTCGGCCAAACACGCAGCCGACTTCCGGGCGATTGTTCAGTCCGCTTGGTATCGAAAAACGTTTCCGACGATGCGCGTCGATCGTATTGCGGATTCCGACGTCTTCACCACCAGACGCGGCTTTCGCCGGTCAACTTCCGTTTCGGCAACGCTGACGGGCCTCGGCGGTGACATCATCATTCTGGATGATCCGCAAAAGCCAGTAGATGCGCAATCCGACACGCTGCGTAATTCCCTGAACCAGTGGTTCACGAATACCCTGCTCTCGCGGCTCGACAATAAAGCGACGGGCGTCATCATTCTGGTCATGCAGCGGGTTCATCTTCACGACCTGACGGGATTTCTGGTCGAAAATTCCAAGGACTGGAAGGTCCTCAGCCTGCCTGCCATTGCCGAGGTCGATGAGAAAGTGGAGATCGGTGAAGGGCAGTTCCACGCGCGCCGCGCCGGCCAAGCTCTTCATCCCGCGTACGAGACTCTCGCAACGCTGGAAAAGCTTCGCACCGAAATGGGTTCCGGAATCTTCGGCGCCCAGTATCAGCAATCTCCAGTTCCCGACGGCGGCGGGATGATCAAACGTGATTGGCTGCGCTACTACGATCAATTGCCGGAACGCAGCTATCGAACCAAAGTCATTCAATCGTGGGACACGGCCGCCAAGGTCGGTAGCCAGAACGACTGGTCAGTCTGCACGACATGGTTGTTGGTAGATAAACACTTCTATCTGATGGACGTCACAAGGGGACGTTATGAGTATCCCCAGCTACGCGCCACTGCGATTGCGCTCGCGCAACGATACGACCCACTCAAAATACTGGTTGAGGATGCATCAACCGGTATCGCTCTGGCTCAAGAGCTTAAGCAAAGCGGTATCTACACGGTCATGCCCGTGCCCATCGAGCGCGATAAGCAAGGCCGCCTGTTCGTGCACCAAGCCAAGTTTGAAGGTGGTCTCGTGCTGTTTCCCCGGAAAGCGCCTTTCTTGGCGCAGCTCGAAACCGAGCTTCTGACCTTCCCGCAGGGCAAACACGATGATCAGGTCGATAGTCTCAGCCAAGCGCTTTCGTACAAGGGCGGCTATGATACGACGCTATCTTGGGTGGGGTGAATGCGCGATCAAATGGTTGATATGCGCAGCAACGCGATGTTCGATGTTGCATCAAGCTGATTAGCGCCCAACAGAGTCCGCCTTCTAGGAAGGCGCGAATCGATACGAACATCGCTCGCTCGTAGCGCGAGGAGGGCGAGGTTGTGCGACTAGAGCTTGCGGATCGATGAGAAACGCATGGTGAAGACCGGGCTCTTCATCGATCCAGCGATAGTCACGCTTTGCTCTCCCACGCAGTCGAGGTTCGACGGAAAGAACCCGCCCGAGAACCTCACGGTGTCGCCACGCTTCATTGCGGCGAGAGACTTGAAAAACTGGGTATCTGGGTCAATCAGGGTCTTATCAGAATAGTCCGATATGGCGTTATTCCAGGTTGAAACTTGCAAGCCGGGCGCAAGTTCAAGGGTGATCACGCCTTTGCCATCGCCGTTGGTAGAGAGATAGGCGACTTTACCGATCCATCCCGAGGCGCTCTGGCCTTGGAGAGCGCTACAAATCGTCTTCTGCCTGGCATTGCGCATTCCGCCTGCGGCCAATTCATTCGGAGCCGATGTGAACTTGGATCGTGCCTGCGTGATGGCGGCTATGAAGCGGGCCTGATCGGATGGCAGAGGGACGCTCGGAGCCGGTGGCAC
Organism: Afipia sp.; assembly: GCA_020056155.1. Lineage (GTDB taxonomy): Bacteria > Pseudomonadota > Alphaproteobacteria > Rhizobiales > Xanthobacteraceae > Afipia. Next base: position 8,478 of record JAGVII010000264.1, on the reverse strand, counting down.
CGCACTCCGGCCACCGCCGACAAGTGCTCCGACGACGATAAATCCCAGTGCGCAGCCCAAGGCCGCCTTGATCACAATATTCATCAACAACTCCCAACTTTTGCTTCGTGTGCCCGTCCGCCGCGCCTCGAAAGCCCGACTTGGGTGGGTCAGCACATCGCTTCCCGTGGGGTAGAAGTCCACGAGGACTAGGGCCATCGGTGCCACTATCGCCAACCTCAGTTAATATAATCCTATTTTGGGATAATCCATTTTCAGGATCAAATTGCTCGCCGCCGATTCACGGCCCGGGCGGCGTATGCAAAAGACCCTCAAATCCGCGGATTATGCCCGGTTAATCGACCTGCTTGTCGCAGTGCGAAAATCAGCGGACATCCGGCAACAAGCCTTGGCCAGGAAACTCGGCCGACCTCAATCCTTTGTCGCCAAGTATGAGAACGGCGAACGCCGCCTTGATATCATCGAGTTCACGGCCATTGCGCGCGCGCTTGGCGCCGATCCGGTCAAACTGTTCAAAGACTACGTTGGCGGAAAAGGCGCACCCAAGGCCGCGGCCAAGCGCCCGGCCAAATAGGCCGTGCAGCTTAGGTATCCTGTTGGATCATTTTGTGATCCGGACCGGCTGATAAGAGCCACTAGATTGCTGCGTTTCTGCTCGACTTCGCTGGCACGTGGAGCGTCACTGTCGCCGTGAACCGGAGGCAGAATGATGGATCGCAAAATTACAGAACAGGCAATTGGCCTAATCCTTACCGAGATCGGTATTCGCCTTGGCGAGGCCGCGCGGATTGCCAAGGCCGCCGAGGCCTGCGCGCTGGCTGGCAGCGTAGCTGAAGGCGTAAGAGTTTCGATGGATCTCGAACAGATATTCTATGAGACCGGCCGCTTGCAGGATGCAGCTTCGCTACTCAACCGGTTGTCGAGCGAGTAAAGCTCTCTCCAACTGAAAGGTTCTCGGCCCGTCGGCAACCGACGGGCTTGCGGCAGTGGCGGCACATGATGCTGTCATGCACGCAGGAGAACTGAAATGGCCACCAGCAATCGAAAGCCCCCTCGCAAGACCGGACGATCCACACCGGCAGCAAAGCGATCGGCGAAATCTGCTCCGAAAGCTCAGTCGCCCGCGCCGAAGAAGCCGGTAACGCCGAAGTCGCCGAAGGTGGTCGTGTCCAAACAGGACAAGGTGATTGAGATGCTCCGCGCCCCGTCCGGAACTACCGTCGCCGCCATCATGAAAGCAACTGATTGGCAGCAACATTCAGTGCGCGGCTTCTTCGCTGGAGCCGTGCGGAAGAAGCTCAAGCTAAACCTGACGTCAGCGAAAACTGATGGCCAGCGCGTGTACCGGATCACAAAACCGGGCACCGCGAAATGATCCGAGCCTCCTTACCCATGAAGTCAGCCGATCCGGCGGTGGAAGCCGAACTGGATCGGCTGGCAACAGCTCCTATTGTCGAACTGCGCAAACGTTACCGGGAAGTACTGCGAACGGATCCGCCAAAAGCGTTCGGTCCGGATCTGCTCCGGCGCAGCATCGCCCATCGGATTCAGGAAAAGGCCTATGGCCGACTGCCCGGTCCGACCAAGCGCCTCCTAGACCAGCTCGTGAAAGCCATGGCCGCTAAGCCCAACGGAAAGCTCGATTTACCGCGCCGGATCAAGCCCGGCTCCGAGCTGGTTCGGACATGGAAGGGAAAGACCTACCGCGTCGTGGTTCGTCCGGACGGCTTTGCCTATGAGGGCAAAACCTATGCAGGCCTCTCCGAGATCGCATCCTTGATTGCCGGGACCAACTGGAATGGACCGCGGTTCTTCGGGCTACGGTCCAAGTCTCAAGGTGCCGCAGATGGCAAGTAGCGTTCCCAAAACCCTCCGCTGCGCGATCTATACGCGCAAATCGACCGAGCATGGCCTCGAGCTGGAATTCAATTCGCTCGATGCCCAACGGGAGGCTTGCGAGGCGTATATAAAGAGCCAGGCATCGCTCGGCTGGAAGGTCATCAAGCAGCCCTATGACGACCCGGCATTCTCCGGCGGCAACCTTGAACGCCCTGCCCTCCAGCAACTTTTGAAGGATATCGACGCCGGCAAGGTCGATGTGGTCGTCGTCTACAAGATCGACCGCCTCACCCGTTCACTGGCTGATTTCGCCAAACTGGTCGAGGCGTTCGACGCCAGATCGATCTCTTTCGTGGCCGTGACCCAGCAGTTTAATACCACCACCTCGATGGGACGGCTCACACTGAACGTCCTGCTGTCGTTCGCCCAATTCGAGCGCGAGCTGTCCTCGGAGCGCGTCCGGGACAAGGTGGCAGCCTCCCGTAGGAAAGGAAAATGGACTGGCGGCACGGTGCCGCTCGGTTATGTGGCCAAGGACAAGAAACTCGTCATCGATCCCACCGAAGCAGAAACCGTCCGCATCATCTTTCGGCGTTACATCGATTTGCAATCGTTTAGCCGCCTTGTAACCGATCTCGACAAGCGTGGCATCGTGACCAAGCGGCGGAACACCAAGGTCAAGAAGTTCAACGGCGGCATCCCGTTCACCTACGGCCCCCTTGCTCATTTCCTGAAAAACCGAGTTTACATCGGTGAGACTGGTCACGGCGGCAAATGGTATCCCGGCGAGCATAAGGCGATCATCGACCGCAAAACCTTCGACAAGGTTCAAGAACTGTTGGCGTCGAGCAAGACTAAAAGGAAGGTGAAACGATCTGAAAGCGGTGCTCTCCTGATGGGCAAACTCTTTGATGATCGCGGAAATGCCATGAGCCCGAGCTTTTCGTCGAAGAATGGTGCCCGCTATCGTTTCTATGTCAGCTCAGCCCTACTGCGCGGCCGCAAAGCCGATGCCGGATCGGTCGCACGCGTCCCGGCTTCCGATATCGAACAGGCGCTGATCAATGCCTTGCGGGAAAGGTTGAAGATCGGTCAGGCCGTGACGAATGCGGATATTGTTGGGAGCTTTGTGTCACGTGCCGAACTAAGTAGCCGCGCTATCAAAATTACCGCCACGCCAGCAGCAAAGATTCGATCGAACAAATTCTCGATCCCTTGGCAGATGTTCCAACCGAGTTCGGCAACTATCATTGAGGAGAACGGCGAACGGCAGCCCGATGCAAAACTGGTTCAAGCCATTGTTCGAGCCCATGCATGGCTACGTGATCTGCAGAACAACAGCTTCGACACCGTCGAGGCGCTAGCGGCTTCTGTTAACCTGCACCCAAAGTTGGTACGCCAGGAGCTGCGTTATGCGTTTTTGTCGCCGAATATCGCCGGCGCTATCTTTAACGGAGATCAGCCAGCGACGTTGTCCTTGGTGCTGATCCCGAAGACTCTGCCGCTTACATGGCGCGACCAATACCAGGCTTTGGGCTTCTGATCAGGCCTTTAACTCTCAGCGTTTCATGACCGGAACGACACGTGCCAAACCGCTTCATATTTAAGACAGCATCAATCAACGCGCACGATATCGTTGTCGCGCCCCTCGTCGAGGGCAAGCTGTCGCGACAGGTACTGTAGAGACTGCACATGCCCCTGCACTTTCGACATTGAAAGGGCAGTTGGCAAAGTGCGTTTTCGCCGGATTTCGCCGGGTGAAGGCATCCGCGGAGTTACCGCTGCATGAAGGCAAGTTCGTAATAGAAGTCCGCTGTTCCCGTAACCACACCCCTCGTCTGCCACAGCGTTCTTTTGAACTCGGCGGGCCCCGTCACGCCATCGAGCAGAGCAAGCAATTGCGGAACGCTCAAGAACCAGCAATGGAAAAAAGGCGCTCTGACTTCCATTTGTCCCGGGTGAAGCGCCGCAAACTGGTCGCGCAATTCATTCAACGAGGCGTTGAGGGCCGTCATCTTCTTGTTCACCAAGGGGTCAGGGCTTGTAAAAGACGCGTTCATTATTCCTTCGAGGAGTTGCTTAAGGAAAATCCGGTCTTGAAAGCTTCCATATTGAAGTAGCGAGACTGCAATGCGCTCGATGTGCCGACCTTTCAACTCCAACCTATACTTTTGGCCCTTCTCATCGAGGTCAATATAACCGTACTTCCGCAAGCGCACCTCGTGCCACCCCGCCTGAACTTGCGCGGAAACAAGGCTTTCGGCAAGGTCAAGCAGAACGTGCGCATCTGACCCGGCTTGAGCGCGACGGGTGAATGGCTTCTTCTTGATTTCAAAGAAGACGATCACTTCTTCCGTCTCGACGACGATATCGCATTCGCCGTGCTCACGATCGACATCATAGTCGCCCGACACTGTCGTAATCTGATGGTCGTGAAACTTATCGCGCAAGAACGCCTCGATCGTAGCGCCAAGCTTCTGGTCCAGCTTCTGCTCGGTGCTTCGCGCTGCTCCTAGAATGGCTTCAAAGCAAGACGTTGAACACATCGACCGATCCAGCAGCCAATACGTTTTCTCATCCGCGGTAAGTAGAGGACGTGTGTAAAAATTGTGACCGAGTTCTCGGCCACCCGGATCGTCCGTCGGCCCGTCCGTCGGTTTCGAGAAATTCGGATTTGCCCCCGTTTTTGGATGACTGAACACCTCGTTAAGAGCGGCCGTGACGGTGATGAGATCAAGGCCTGACTGCGCGGTTAAAATCTTGTCGGTATCGAACCAGTGAGGTCCCCGCTTTGCCTTGGAGCCGTCCAGCAATACCTGAAGGATCGTCAGCAGGTCGTTCAGGGTCCAGCCGCCGCCCCGCTTCTCGTCGAAATCAAGGTCACGGAGGATGCCTCGAATAATGGTGTCCATATCGGAGGCTCGGATTTGCGGAAGGCGAAAGAGCGTGTCGAATTGCGCGACCTCACGGAGATACACAATGAGTTCGGCTGCATCTATGTTCCGCCAGACGCTCGGTGCGTATTCCTGCACGTCGAACACGGCGGCGTAGTCACTTGCCAAACGAAGCATACTTAACCAGTTCGCATCGGTGTCTTGGTTTGGCTTCTTCCCAATGAAGTGCTTCGCCGCAAGCATAAGGATATAGCCAAACGGTATCTGGGGCTTCCCACCACCCATCATGCTAGGCCGCTTGACCAGATCATACCGTTCGTACACCTCGCGATAGAGCGGCGTGATCTGAGCAAAGACACGGCGTGCAGCGTTCAGTCCGCCAATCTGCGCTATGGCTGCTTCGAGCCTTTCAACTAAGAGCATTTCGGACTCTGGTGCCAGGCTCAGGTAATGCCCTGTTCGCAGCAGCTTGCAGCCCGCTTCGCGCAAGCGTCTAGCGGCCCTTGCCAGTTCGAACTCGCGGGTGTGGGTGTTCTCGCGCGTCGCGCTCGTGTCCCAGTTGCTTACGCGCGTGTGATCGAACGCATGCCGGATTGCCGCGTTCCAATCGCCTTTGATATCGCCGGGAGTTGCGCCTTCTGCGCGAACGGCATCTCGTAGGTGCTCCAGAACCTCGAAATACGGATCGAGCGGCTTCCCGTCGAGCACGTGATCCTGAATGAGCTCTTCAAGAAGGTCACGGCAACGCTTCCAAACGGTCTGCCGGCCGGCGGGAAAAGCCAAGACGATTTTCCGGTAAAGTTCTTGCGCCGCTTCGTTTCGCGAAAAGGAACTTTCGACCGGCAGTCCGACATACTCGTAGAGTGCTTCCAAGCTATCTAGTTTTGGAGTGATCTCGTCAGGGCACGCGTCAACTGCGGCTTCAAATTCTTGAAGGTTCATCCGCAAATTCCTCTTTGGTGTCAGAGCTAAGGCTTTTACTCCAATGGATTGTGAAAAAACTTGGCTCAAAAGTATTGCTGAGGTTCCTGAAAGGCTGACGATACATCGGGCAGCGCCTGCAGAATCATGTCGAGCACGGCCAACGCATCCGTCATCAAACGCTCGTCTCGCTCGCGGTTTGCCGGAAACAGCTTGTTGCCGTGAAAGAGATTGTTGCGGACACGCCAAGTCGCGCCGATCAAATCGGAGGTCGTCTCGATGGCAGCGGGCTGCGCACCGAATTCCACGCCGCCGTTGCCACCGACGAGAAAGTGCTTCGGCGGGATTGCGATCAAAGTCTCAGCCATCTGCGCAGAATGAACGGCCGCAAAGAATTCAGCTCCGAGGCGGACGACAAGGCTCGGCTGACCAATCTGCGCCACCTCCCCCTCCGCCGTGAAGCGGAGCAGGCGACGCTGCTTCAACGCGAATTCCATTCGGGCGAATTTGGCGAAGAACCGCAGCGTCAGGTCTGGTGGTAGCCCGTTGAGGAGCTGTTCGGTCGTAAGCATGCGAGTTTCGCCCTCACGTGGATTACGTTCGAAGCAAGGCGCTCGGAACATAGCTGGGGTCTTGGTACTCAAACAGCTGAACCTCACCAATGGACGTCAGCTGTTGCCCGACAAACACGGAAAGCGCAAAGGGTCCGTAGAAGAACAGTCGCGTTGTCCGCACTTGACGCGCCTTCAGAAGAACTCCGAGCCGTTCACGAATGGCTGATGCCATCGCAATTGCATCCTCGGCTCCGCCGATGGATAGGGCTCCTTGGCTTGACGGAGAAAGAAAGACATACGCTTGCGGTATCTGCCCGGTTGATTGAACATAGCGCAAAACGTCCTCGCGCCCATCGCCGCGAATGTTCAGGCCAAGCACTAGGTCAGCGCCGGTTGGTTGTCCCTCGATGATTTCTTCTTCCAATCGATAGTTCGGGGTTGGCGTTGCATCGGATCGCCACGGCTCCTTGGCGGGCGGCTGGGGTATCTCAAATGTCCAGCCTCCCACATTCGGAAAAGCCGCGCCGAGCGCAACTCCGGTCGACAACGCACATTTGCCTCGAAGGCGAATGCTCCGAACAGCGCCTGCCGCGAGAATTTTGGACTTAAGGGCATTGATCTGCGGGATCAGGTCTGAATTCCAAACATCAGCGGTCGGAACCCGGCGGGACTGCCGGTCAAAATGCGCGGTCCAGTCTAACTCGTAGTCCGCTGGCGGATCGAAAGCCTCTTTCGTCCAATTCTGAAGCCAAAGCGTCACCCTCGCTTCGGAAGACAAGCTGGATAGGACGGCAGCACGAAGGAAACCCTCGATCGACGAGCGATCAAGAACATTTCCCTTGCTTGCACTGACATAGCGGATCATCTCGGCGTAAGCCGGCTGCACCATCGCGCGGATTTTGTCGGCAAACTCTGGATGCTTCAGGAGGCGCGCAATGAAAATGTCAAGAGCACGCTCATCATGCGCAAGGTCACCATGGCCAACTTCGATAAAAACTTTATCGTGAATAAATTGGATCTGCGCATCGTTCAAAGCATGGCTGCGCATACGCGCATCCACATCTTCTTTCGTCGGTGCTAGGGCGGAAGGCGCATCGTCATAAAATGGGCTCGCATTGCGCAACCGCGCGAGCCCTGTCTCGACCGGACGAAGCTGCTGAGAAAGTGACGGACAGGCTAGCGTGAAACGCTCATACACGCCGGGCATGCCCGCGTCGCTTGTCATGAAGGTATCGACAACCTCCTTGAACTCGCTCGGCGTAACATCATGATCCTTCGTTTGGATGTGCTGCCGCGTTGACTTTCCATCGGCGACGTACCGCACATCGATGTCGCCGGTACCTTCGGAAAATATCTGCTGGAAGCCGCCTTGAGTCAGCCAAACAGGTAAGTGGCACACCGTGTAGCGCGTCTGAAAATCAAAGCCCTTGCCTCCCACGATACCGCCCATGGCAGACGGGGTGACGAGAGAGCCTGGATTTAATGGTGCTTTCGCCATCGTGTTGACCTATTGCCCGAAAGTAGAGCCAAACAGCTTACGCCAGAGCTTCTTGCTTTCCGCCTCATCGATCGCGTCAAGGGCTTGGCGAGCTGTTTGAGCAGCCGACTTCACTTGGTCGAGAAACGCGTCGAAGTCACCGCTCGACCATCGCTTTGCCACGTTGACCGACGGATAGCCCGGATCGGGCATTTGGGGCACCATATTCGTTCCGCGGTACCAGCTGTAACTATTGTGGATGCCTTCAAGCACGTTCACGACAGCACAAGCATAGGAAATCGGATTTCCTATGGCCTGATGGATCAGCGTTTCCAGAATGTATGACTTCGGCTTCGACTTCTCGGTCGGCAGCCGGTCGCGCCATGACTTGAGCAATTTAGCCGTCGGAACGTAGTAGCCGTCTGTCGCTTTGTTCCTGCTCGTTGACGCAGCGAGCTGGCCCTTAGGATGGGCCTGCACCCACTCCTTTGCGTCGCGATCCGGAATCCAGAGAGGGCCATCATCGGCAGACATCGGTGTGCCCGGAACAATGTCAAGCCACACACCCTTGGCTGCGCTTGCCCCGATCGAACGCCCCTGGAGCCGCGTTTCACTGTAGTATTTTGAAAGCACGCCCTTCAACCAACTCAATACCACCTCCGGCTCGGTGATGGTGTGGTCAATGTCGACCAAGCATATCACGTCGACATCGTTGATGTTGTGGATCGCGGTATGCCGCGCGTACGAGCCCGATAAGAACGTGTCCTTATGCGCGTCCTTTGCTTCGTCGTCG
>JAGVII010000019.1 GCA_020056155.1 Afipia sp. | reverse complement strand
TCGATGGCATCCTGCAACGCCATTCCCGCCTGACCACGTGCCTGCCCTTGCCTGGCCATCAGCATCAACGCTTACCCGCCCCGCGCCTCGCCATTGCGAACTGCGCAACGACGTTGAAGGGCTTCCTTATAGACCTCTTGCATGCGGCTTAGGAACAGAGGCTGGCTGAACTCGGCGCGGACTCGCTCCTTCCCGGCCTTGCCCAGACTGACCGCGTAGTCGGGCTGATCCAACAGACGGCGGAGCGCATCTGCAAGCGCAGCAGGCTGGCTCGGTGGAACGGTAAGCCCCTCCATACCATCCCGCGCCACATTGGGGACCGCCGTCGCCAGAGCTGTGTTGACGACCGGCTTGCCCGCGGACATCGCCTCCAGCTGAACGATCCCGAAAGCCTCGGCTTCCGTAACGGACGGAAACGCAAACACCCTGGCAGCGTGAATGTATTGCTTGACCTCGTGGGACTCGAGCACGCCCAGAAATGTCACCCGATCGAGGACACCGAGTTCTTCCGCAAGTTTGATGAGGTTAGCCTTGAGCTGCCCCTCGCCGACGATCACAGCGTCCGCGTCGACATCCCGCATCGCGTGAAGAAAGACCTCATAGCCCTTATAGCTGACGAGCCGGCCGACAGAGACGATGAGCCTGGGATACTTCCTTTGCAGATCATCGACAGCCCGTTGTTCTCCTGAGCTCAGTTTTCCCCAGTACGCGTCATCGCATCCGTATGGAACGACAACGCACTTTTCGGCGAATTCCTTCAGGAAGGGAGAATTATCGACGATGACGCGATCGGAAACCACAATCCTGTCGGCCCGCCTGAGCGAATGCCGAATGAATGGCGACAGAATCCGCATCAGCCACGGCCGGCCGATCACCTCCGCATGCCAATGCACAATCAGGACCGTGTCCCTTGGCATCAGCAAAACCCCGATATCAGTCAACGGAAACGGTGCGTGATGCACCACAATATCAGCTGACCGCGCACGTTCGATGAATCTGAATGGATAGGTCGGCGCCAATGGCGTAGACATAACCGTCCCGATGGACGAGGTGGCTTCGACGTTCACGCCCTCGAATTCATACTTGCGTCCAACACCACGCTGGCAAGCAACAAGAACGTCCGTCTTGAAACCCAGTCGCTGGAGCATCGCCAACATCGCTATAACAGCCGGTATGCCGCCGAAGACATTGGGAAGATAGACTTTGTAGGCATGAAGGATTCGCATCAAGATTCAACGCTGTGGTAACCACCGTCCGGCTTCTCACCCAACGATATACTATCCTTGATGGATGCAATCTGTGCTTTGACCATCATCGAAACAAGCGCTTGAAAATCGACGCTTGGCCGCCAGTTCAATACTGAACGGATTTTGGCGGTGTCCGCGCGCGTATAGCGGCTATCGACCTTGCGGATAAGTCCGGGATCCACAACAACGTGGTCCGTCCACTTGCGGCCGATCAGGCTGAATGCCTGGTGGCAAAAATCCTCAATCGAATGATCCTGACCTGTGCCGATGACATAATCATCCGCGTTTGGATGCTTAACAATTAACCGCATGGCCTCCACATAGTCGCCGGCAAAACCGAAGTCCCGCCGAACGCTCAAATCGCCCAAGGTCATTTTTCCGTCCAGCAATATCGGCCGGCCACGCTCGTCGGTTTCGGGTGTTTCGCTCAAGCCGAGCGAGACAGCGGCGGCGGCATAGGCGATTTTCTGTGATACGTACGAAAGCGGGCGCTTGGGGCTTTCATGGTTGAACAGAATGCCGGTCGAAACATGCAATCCGTATTGCGCCCGATATGCACCGACGATTCGATGAGCATATAGCTTCGCGGCCCCATAAGGCGACTTTGGAACGCACGATGTCTGTTCATTCTGGGCGTGATGGGCCGCATCTCCGAAAATCTCGGATGACGAGGCCTGGAATAAACGGCAGTCCGGCTTATGCTTGAGCAAAAGCTCGCAAATATCTTGCGGGACAAGAGCATTGACGTCGGCCGTCTCCCGTGGCGCGCCCCAACTCTGGATCGGTCGCGAGACAGCAGCGAGATTGTAAATCTCGTCAGGCATCACAGTCGTGATCAGCGATTCGAGGAAGTCACGATCCGCGGGATCACCAACATGCCAGGACGTTCCGTCCTGATGCAAATTCGGATGAACCTGACCGCGCGACTGAGCGTGCACAGCACACCCCTGCCGGCGAAGCAGGTTGATCAGGTAATAACCATCCTGACCGGATGCTCCTGTGATTAAAACGCAACTCAATATCAATCCTCGATTCAAAAGCAACTTATAGCTGCAAGCATCTCGATCAGACACAAAAACCGCTGAATATCCGCTGCAGCGCCATGCCGAAATTGGCGAGGTCTCTCTCGTTTCAGAAATTATTCATTATAACTAAAATGCTTAAAACCGTGCTGCTTCACAAGTTCGTCTCGTTGCGCAGCCTTCAAATCCTCCCTCATCATCTCAATGACCAATTCGACGAAAGATGTCGTCGGCGACCAACCGAGTTTCTGGTATGCCTTTGCCGGATCGCCCAAAAGCGTCTCAACCTCCGCAGGCCGGAAATATCGCGGATCGACTTCGACGATACATCGTCCCGTGGAAACCTCGTATCCCTTTTCGTCAACGCCCTCGCCCTCCCAACGAATGGCGATATCGACCTCCCTTGCAGCAACCTCGAGAAACTCTCGAACCGAGTGCTGTTCGCCAGTCGCGATGACATAGTCCTCGGCTACGTCCTGCTGCAACATCCGCCATTGCATCTCGACATAGTCGCGCGCGTGCCCCCAATCGCGCAGCGCGTTCAGGTTGCCGAGATAGACCTTCTCCTGAAGACCGAGTTTGATGCGGGCCAGCGCGCGCGTAATTTTTCGCGTGACGAAAGTCTCGCCGCGGATTGGCGATTCATGATTGAACAGGATGCCGTTGCAGGCGAACAGGCCGTAAGCCTCGCGGTAGTTCACCGTGATCCAGTATGCGTACAACTTCGCGACGGCGTAAGGCGATCGCGGGTAAAAGGGCGTCGTTTCTTTCTGGGGGATTTCCTGGACGAGTCCGTACAGCTCGGAGGTTGAAGCCTGATAAAACCGGGTCTTCTTTTCAAGCCCAAGAATACGGATCGCTTCGAGGATCCGCAGCGGACCGAGCGCATCCGAGTTGGCGGTGTATTCAGGCTCCTCGAACGATACCGCGACATGACTCTGTGCGGCGAGGTTGTAGATCTCGTCAGGCTGGACTTCCTGCACGATCCGGATGAGGCTCGATGAATCCGTCAGATCGCCATGATGGAGGGTCAGATCGTAACCCTTATCGTGCGGATCATGATACAGGTGATCGATACGATCAGTGTTGAATAGCGATGTGCGCCGCTTGATCCCGTGAACCGAGTATCCCTTGGACAGCAACAACTCCGCAAGGTATGCGCCGTCCTGACCGGTAATCCCTGTAATAAGCGCGGTTTTCTTCATCAGCTCTATTGACCTTCATTATCGCCAGCGTGCCGCTTGTATCATCATGACATTATCGGCGGTTAAATTGCGCTGAGTTGAGTTCCGACTACGTCACTGCGGCCTGAGCGACACACCGCGACTGAGCAGACCATTGATCCATCCCAAAAGGTTTGCAGGCGCGTCTACGATCACGCCACGCATGATCATCCAGACACTGCCCGCGCTGACCGCCGCCAGCATGAAGTACTGAACGAATACGGCGGCAGGCTGCGACGTCGATATAGTCGAAAGGCCGAAGCCCGCGATACGCAGAACGAGAATGCCGACGACAAGAACCCCGATGGCAAAATTGCGGTTCTGCCGGGTCGTGCGCGGGGCGCCGAGAATGGCGAATGCCATCAGGATGAAGACGAAGGGATAGATCGGCGCAAAAATCCGGTCGTGCAGTTCAGACCGGAACTCTCCTGGAATTCGCTTGAAGACAGGGTCGTCGGGCGGCGGCGAAATCAGATCACCCATCGACCTCTCGCGAGGGCCATATGTCACGCTCTGGACCACGTTGGAGAACTGGGACAAATCGAACGCATAGCTGGCGAATGCAACAAGAGCCGGCTCCCGCTTGCCGGTTTCGAAACGCTGCAGGTTGCCATCCTGAAGAATGAGAAACGAGCCCCGCTCATTCTTCTGAACCGTGCCGCGATCCGCGAGAATGTCGATCCGTTCCGATGGATTGCGCTGGTCATCGATGAAAATTCCGACGAGGAGCCCGCCGGGCTGCCGGCCCTGGATGCGGATCGTCAACGGGCCGAGTTTCTGGAATTCACCCGGCCGCAGGATATTGGTGAGGACGTCTGCGCCGATCTCGGTCTGCCATCGCCGCAAAGCGCGCATGCATTCAGGCGCCAGATAAAGCGAAAGAAACGCGACGAGCAGGCTGACCACGCATGTCGCAAATAGAAACGGGCGCAGAAGCCTGCCGGGCGACAGCCCTGCGGCGTTCATCACGATGATTTCCGAGTCGGTGGCAAGCCTGTTGAGGGTGTGCATAACCGCGATGAGCAGCGCGATCGGCGAGATGATCATCGCCAGCAGCGGTATGGCCAATCCGGTGACGCCGAGGAACACCAGTATCGACTGTCCCTGCCCCGTCATCAAATCGATGCCGCGCAGCGCTTGCGTGATCCATATGACTCCCGTCAATGAGACGACAATCAACAAGAACGCCAGCAACGTCGCCCGCACGATATAGCCGTCGATTGCGCTCATCCAGCTTCCGGGTACAGTCCGATTTGAAGACGGCCATGACCGCCACACAGAAGTTATCGCCTTGAGCTATATCGCATATTTCCCACCACCCGCACCTAAAAAATAGCCACAAAGGGGCATAATGTACGCCGTCATCAAACGGGAATTGACCGACGTCTGGCTCGGCTTTTTCGTATGGATCGGGCCGAATCGAGCGCTCGCACAGTCCGCGCGGAGAAAAGGGACCGAGAACTTCGCCATTATCGCAGCGGGCGCGTTGCCATGGTCAACATCCGTGGCTTCATCGTGCGGATTAGCCGTTCTGCTCGGTTTTCTCACAACCGTGAAGCCAGCAGCGTTTTTTCGATCGCTGAGGCACCCCGCGAGCATGGCGGCGCTCGGACTATGCCTCGTCGCCCTGCTCGGCGTACTCTGGGCCATCGATTTTTCTTGGTCTGAACGGCTTCGAGGCCTCACGCCGATGGGAAAGATCCTGCTCATACCAGTGTTGATCTATTTGTTCAGTCAGTCCGATCGCGGCCGATATGTA
>JAGVII010000184.1 GCA_020056155.1 Afipia sp. | reverse complement strand
CGTAACGGGTCGAAGGGCGCGCGGTTCGCGCCCTTCGGCTTTGTTCTCTGTCTTCTGACAGTGAGCCCGACCGAAATCGGCTATCAGGATCTCGCATCGTTGCTGGCGCGCCAGCCCGGCGTTGCCGAGCGCTGGCAGGAATACATCTTCGCATCGTCGCGCCGCACGCTGCAGGTGGCATCGTTCAATCTGCCCCGCCCGATCGGCACCAACACCCGCGAAACTCCGGCATTTCGTCTCGCCAGTCTCGTCAGCCAGGGCATCGACGTCACCGGCTCCATTAGCAGCGATCCGCTGGGACCGGTTTTGCGTCCATTGAAGAAATCGGATTTCCCGAAAGCCGTGCGGTCGTCGAAGGGCGATCGGCTGCCGCTTCATGTGCCCGAAGCAGCAGCGCCAGCGTCCCAGCCGGTGCCGGATCAGTGGAACACCAACGCCTCGGTGCGCGGCGCGAAAACGGCAGAGGCGGCGCCTGCAAATGCCGCCGCGCCGCTCGATACCGAACTGGAAGCCGCGCTGAATGCGCCGCGTTTGCAGCAGTATGAGTCTTCGGTGTCTTTGCAGAACATTCCCGCCGATCACCCGCTCAACGCGGCTCCGGCAGTCCAGGACGGCGGCAGTGCCGCCGAGCCGGAACCGGGCCGCGACGGCTTCTCGTTCCAGACCGCGACCCTGTTTTTCGGCAATTCGTCGCTCGGCGTGTCGAGCGGATCGCTCGAGCGCTGGCAGCCGGGGGAAGAGCCGATCATCGTGGTGCCGGGTATCGATCCGGACATGAAAATGCCGGTGCTGAAGGACGAGTCCGCCGCGCCATCCACCGGCGGTGAAAGCGTCGCCAGCAAGGGCGAAGTGACCGGCGAGAACCAGCGTCCGCGGACTCCGGCGGAGCGCCTTGGTCTCGATGCCAGGAACCGCGCGAAATCCGAAAAATGCCTGACCGATGCGATTTACTTCGAGGCGCGGGGTGAAGCGGTGCGCGGGCAGATCGCGGTGGCGCAGGTTGTGCTCAACCGCGCCTTCTCCGGCTATTACCCGACCACTGTCTGCGGCGTCGTCTATCAGAACTCGCACCGCCATCTGTCCTGCCAGTTCACGTTTGCCTGCGACGGCATCCGCGATGTGGTGAAGGAGCCGGACATGTGGGAGCGCGCAAAGAAGATCGCGCGCGAAAGTCTCGATGGCCGTCTGTGGCTGCCTGAAGTCGGCAAGTCGACCCATTACCATGCGTACTGGGTTCGCCCGTCTTGGGCCAACGAAATGAAGAAGATGTACAAGTACGGCGTCCATACCTTCTATCGTCCGCGCGCCTGGGGCGACGGCAAGGATGCGCCGACGTGGGGCACGGCGGCGGAGACCGCCGCGATTTCCGCAAAGCTCGCGGAAGCAGCCAGGAGTTCGGCTGAAATCTCGGCCGGGAAGCCTTGAGATAAACTGTCGTGTTGTCCGACCCATCCCGTCATTGCGAGCGAAGCGAAGCAATCCAGTCTTGAGGATTGTTGACAAATAACTGGATTGCTTCGTCGCTTTGCTCCTCGCAATTACGATGACGCGACCTACGCATCGATATCCAGCGCGACATCGAAGTTCGGCGCGGAATGCGTCAGCGCGCCCGCCGACACATAATCGACTCCGGTTGTCGCGATCTCGCCGATCGACGCCAGCGTGACGCCGCCGGAGACTTCCAGCACCACGCGTTTGTCGGCGATCGCGACCGCCTCGCGCAGTGTCGGAATATCCATGTTGTCGAGCATCACCACGTCGGCGAGGCCGGTCGCCAGCACCTCGCGCAACTGGTCGAGCGTATCGACCTCGATCTCGATCTTGACCAGGTGTCCCACATGCGCGCGGGCGCGTTCCAGCACCGCCTTCACGCCGCCGGCGACCGCGATGTGATTGTCCTTGATCAGGATGGCGTCGTCGAGGCCGAAACGGTGGTTGAAGCCGCCGCCGCAGCGCACCGCGTATTTCTCCAGCGCGCGCAGTCCCGGCGTGGTCTTGCGGGTGTCGCAAACGCGCATCCTGGTCACGCCGGCATGGCGGATGTAATCCGACGTCAGCGTGGCGACGCCGGACATGCGCCCGACAAAATTCAGCGCAGTCCGCTCGCCTGAAAGCACCGCACGGGCGGGGCCCGATATGGTCAGCACATGCACGCCCTTGGCGACGCTGACGCCGTCGTGAGCGTGGGCCTGGATGCGAACATCGGGCGACAGCTTCAGAAAGGTCGCGATTGCCAGCGGCAAGCCCGCGATCACGCCGGCCTGCCGCGCGACCATTTTGGCAAAGGCCTGGGTGTTGGCCGGGATGGTCGCAATCGAGGTCACGTCTCCGGCGCGGCCGAGGTCTTCCGCCAGCGCCCGCGTCACTGCGTCATCAATCGCCAGCGGCGAGAGAAATGCCTGCGGATGCATCAGGGCGGCGGGATTCAGGACATCGGTGACGCTCACGTTCGAACTCCCGTGGATCGTTTGGCGGATCGTTTGGCGGTCACACCGTCCGGCAACAAGAGCGCGATGTTACGCGCCTCAATCAGCGTTGTCATGGTGCTGTGTCGTTGCGCCGGATCTTCCGCCGGATAGTCGGACCGGAAATGCGCGCCGCGGCTTTCACAGCGCAACCATGCGGACGCCGCCACGATCAGCGCCGTGGTCGCCATGTTGCGCAACGCGATGTTGCCGGTGTCCCGTTCGATGGCCGCGAAAGCCTGCACGGCCTCCATCAGCCGATCGCCGTCGCGGACGACACCGACGTGCGAGCTCATCATAGCGCGCAGATTGGCTGCGGTGAGCGGGGGCATGGCGCAGTTGCGCGGCGGTTGCGCCGGAACGCCGACGAGACCGCGCGCGAAGACGTTGCCGTCGATGTCTTCGGCGATCCGCGCGGCATAGACCACGGCTTCGAGCAGCGAATTCGAGGCGAGGCGGTTGGCGCCATGCGCTCCGGTGCTGGAGACTTCGCCGCCAGCCCACAGGCCCTTCAAAGACGTGCGTCCGTGCCGGTCCACGGCGATGCCGCCCATGTGATAATGCGCCGCCGGCGCAATCGGGATCGGGTGCCTGGCGGGATCGATGCCTGCGGCCATGCAGCTTGCGTACACCGTCGGAAATTTCTTTGCGAAGGTCGCGCCGAGCGCAGTCGTCGCATCCAGATACGCGCCGCGCCCGGCGGCGATTTCCGCGAACACCCCGCGCGCGACGATGTCGCGCGGCGCCAGTTCCGCAAGCGGGTTGATCGCCGGCATGAACCGCTCGCCCTTGCCGTTGATCAGCGTCGCGCCTTCGCCGCGCAAGGCTTCCGTCGCCAGCGGCGCGGGGTCGCGGCCGACCATGATGGCGGTCGGATGAAACTGCACGAATTCCGGATCGGCGATCACCGCGCCTGCGCGCGCGGCGATGGCGAGACCCGATCCGCTGGCCTCCGCCGGATTGGTCGTGACCGAATAAAGATGCCCGATGCCGCCGGTCGCGAGCACGACGGCCCGCGATGGAAGGATGACCGGCGCGGCGATTGCGTCGTCAACCTTGCGCAGTTGCAGCCCGGATACAGCGTCGCCGTCTGTGAGCAAGGCTTCAGCAACATAGCCCTCGATCACACGGATCGACGGCGTCTTGCGCACCGCCTCGATCAGCGCCGCGATAATCGCCTTGCCCGCCAT
>JAGVII010000824.1 GCA_020056155.1 Afipia sp. | reverse complement strand
TCGACGCCGTAGATGTAGATCGGATTGTAGTAACCCATCAGCACGATCGGCGTCGCGGCGTCGTCCTTGCGGAAATCGCGCACCACACCAAGCGTCTTCTTCAGCGTGGTGCCGGCCTTCAGCGCGCGCAGCCCCGCCGCCTGAATGGAAGGGCCGTCGGCCATCGGATCGGTGAACGGCATGCCGATCTCGATGATATCGGCACCCGCCTTCGGCAGCGCCTTGATGATCTCGAGCGAGGTCGCGATGTCCGGATCGCCGCACATCACGAAGGTGACGAAGGCCGCGCGGCCTTCCGTCTTCAGTTCGGCGAAACGTGTGTCGATGCGCGTGGTCATGATACAATACGAGCCGTGCTGTACCTCTCCCCGCCGGGGAGAGGTCGGCCACGAAGTGGCCGGGTGAGGGGGATGGAGAAGTTTAGAGCAAGGGCACGAAGCCTGCGCGCCTCGCAAACGAGTGCCGAAGGTAAATTGTGGCAGGCGTTGCGAGCCAGACGATTGGCCCGCTGGAAATTTCGCCGGCAGCACCCCATCGAGCGGTACATCGTGGATTTTGTAACGCTCGATGGAAAGCTCATCGTCGAAGTCGACGGCGTGACCCACAGCAAGCCGTCGGAAGTCCTGGCCGACCAAGAGCGCACACAGGTTCTGAATACTTGCGGCTTCCACGTCGTCCGCGTATCGAACCAGGACATATACGACAACATAAATGGCGTGTTGGATATGATTGAACTTACATTAAACAACGATTGAGCGCCCCTCACCCGGCTGCTGCGCAGCCGACCTCTCCCCGCCGGGGAGAGGTGAGGAAAGGGCGACCCGCTCGTCATCATGCGCGTGGTCACTTCTTTTTACCTTTGAGAATCTCGCCGACCTGCGGCACGTCCTTGTCGCCACGGCCGGACAGGTTGACCACCATCAGATGATCCTTCGGCCGTTTCGGCGCGAGGTCCATCACCTTGGCGATGGCATGCGCGGGCTCCAGCGCTGGAATGATGCCCTCTAACCGCGACAGCAACTGGAACGCCGCCAGCGCCTCGTCGTCGGTCGCCGACAGATACGTGACGCGGCCGGTCTCGTGCAGCCAGGAATGTTCGGGGCCGATGCCTGGATAGTCGAGACCCGCCGAGATCGAATGCGCGTCCTGGATCTGGCCGTCTCCGTCCATCAGCAAATAAGTCCGGTTGCCGTGCAGCACGCCGGGACGCCCGCCCGCGATCGACGCAGCATGGAGATTGGTGAGGCCGTGACCTGCGGCCTCGACGCCGAAAATCTCAACGCCGGGATCATCGAGGAACGGATGGAACAGCCCCATCGCATTGGAGCCGCCGCCGATGCAGGCGACCAGCGAATCCGGCAGGCGGCCTTCGGCCTCCATCATCTGCACGCGCGTCTCGGCGCCGATGATCGACTGGAAGTCGCGCACCATCATCGGATAGGGATGCGGGCCGGCCACCGTGCCGATGCAGTAGAACGTATCGGCGACGTTGGTGACCCAGTCGCGCAAGGCATCGTTCATCGCATCCTTCAGCGTGCGCGATCCGGACTGCACCGGCACCACCTTCGCGCCGAGCATTTCCATGCGGATGACGTTCGGCTGCTGCCGCTCGACGTCGACCGCGCCCATGTAGACGATGCATTCGAGCCCGAAGCGCGCGCACAGCGTGGCGGTGGCGACGCCGTGCTGGCCCGCGCCGGTTTCGGCGATGATGCGCTTCTTGCCCATGCGCCGCGCGACCATGATCTGGCCGAGCACGTTGTT
Organism: Afipia sp.; assembly: GCA_020056155.1. Taxonomy (GTDB): domain Bacteria; phylum Pseudomonadota; class Alphaproteobacteria; order Rhizobiales; family Xanthobacteraceae; genus Afipia. The sequence continues at coordinate 1,121 of JAGVII010000824.1, read as the reverse complement.
GACCTTGTGCGAGCCGGTGTGATTCAGCTCCTCGCGCTTGAAGTAAATCTTCGCGCCGCCGAGATGCTCGGTGAGGCGCTCGGCAAAATACAGCGGCGACGGCCGGCCGACATAGTCCTTCAGGTAGCCGTTCATTTCCTTCTGAAACGACGGATCGGCCTTGGCGTCGGCATAGGCCCTTTCCAGATCGAGGATCAGCGGCATCAGCGTTTCGGCGACGTAACGTCCTCCGAAAATGCCGAAGTGCCCGCGCTCGTCGGGGCCGGAGCGGAAGGAATTGGGAAGTTGAACGCTCATGCACTGCTCGCAATTCTGGAAGAGGTCATCGCACGCTCCGCCTCGCGCGCGGCGCGAATGAAGGCACGGATCATCTCGGGGTCTTTCACACCCGGCGCGCTTTCCACGCCGGACGACACATCGACGCCGCCGGCACCGGTCACGCGGATCGCCTCGGCGACGTTGCCGGCATTGAGGCCGCCGCCGACCATGAACGGAATCGTCAGTTTGATGTTTTCAAGCAGGTGCCAGTCAAACGGCACGCCGAGACCGCCGGGGCGGCTGGCGTCCTTCGGCGCGCGCGCGTCGAACAGGATGCGGTCGGCCACGGCGGCGTAACCGGGAAGCTCCGCGAGGTCGGCGGTGGTCGCAACCGGCAGCACCTTCATCACCGGCAAGCCAAATTTCTGCTTGATGTCGCGCACCCGCGCGACGCTTTCCGAACCGTGAAGCTGCAGCAATCCCGGCCGCAGGGCCTCGATGCAATTCTCCAGCGTGGCATCGTCGGCATCGACCGTCAGCGCGGCCTTGATGGCGCGGCCCTTGACCAGTCCGCCGAGTTCGCGCGCGGTCCCCAATGTGACATGGCGGGGCGAGGCCTCGAAGAACACGAAGCCCACCATGTCGGCACCAGCATCCAGCGCGGCCTCAAGGGTCTCACGCGTGGACAGGCCGCAAATTTTTACCGCAAGTGCCATGGTCTCAAGGGCTGGCTCCGCCGCAGGCCAAGTGTTCGAAGCGTCAGGCCGCAGGCTTTGGGATGATCGGGCGGGTTCTACAACGCCGCGCCCTGCTTGTCTCGCCCGATGGCCAGATATTGCGGGGCCAGACCGGGACCCGGCGCC
>JAGVII010000678.1 GCA_020056155.1 Afipia sp. | reverse complement strand
GCGTGAACTTTTCCACTCTCGCGCCAGCGGCGTTCAGCGCAGCGGCGGTCTTTTCCAGCAGCGCGCTTTGATAAGGCTCCAGCGCGGGGGCCGATGCCGGATGGACCCAGGCAATGCGCGGCGACGGAAACGGATCGACGCCGTCGCCGGAAATCCTGAACGTCTCGTGGTGCGCGGAACCTGGGCCGCCGGTCAGCAGCGACAGCAGATAGGCAGCGTCATCCACGCATGTCGCGAATACGCCGAGATGATCGAGCGATTGCGACAGCGCGTGAACGCCCTTGAGGCTGATGGTGCCGAAGCTCGGCTTCAGGCCGACGACGCCGCAATACGCCGCCGGACGCAAAATCGAGCCGAGGGTCTGAGTGCCGAGCGCGGCCTGCAGCGATCCGCTCGCCATCGCCGCGGCGGAGCCGGAGGATGAGCCGCCAGGCGTGTGCTTGAGGTTCCATGGATTGCGGGTGGGGCCGGCCTCGCGCCAGGCGAACTCGGTGGTGATTGTTTTGCCGAGGATCGTCGCCGACAATGCCTTGAGCCGCTCGACGATCCAGGCGTCCTCGGTGGGTTGATGTTCGGCATAGACCGGAGAGCCGTAAGTAGTCGGCATGTCGGCGGTGTCCACGAGATCCTTGACGCCGACCGCGACGCCTGCGAGCGGCCCCTGGCCGGATGCGTGTGGCGGCGCTGCCGGCAAATGAGCGAAGGCACGCAGATCTGACTCACACGCCGATGCGCGCGCGTAGCTTTCATCGATCAGCTGTTGGGGCTGCGCCTTGCCGGCGGCGAGCATGCGGACGATATCGAGAATACCTGCGCGTTTGTCTGGAGCGATCATAACTGGCCTGTCCGATGTCATTTCGTCGAAGTTAAACGAAAACGGCTTCGGTTGGGACCGAAGCCGCTGTTCGCGTCTGGCGGTGGCGGTCAATTCATCGCGACGGCCTTGCTGATAAAGGTCTTGGGGACGAACTTCGCATAATCCGGCTGCGCGGCCAGATTGCCGAGCGCGATCTGGGTGTCGAGGCCGAGTTTCAGGGCATCCGCCGTGATATCGACGCTTGCCGGATAGACGCCGTCGGCGAGCATGCGCTTTACGGCGGCATCGGCGACCGCAGGATCGAGGTTCGGGAATTCCTTCTTCGCGATCTCCGCGGTCTTGGCAGGGTTCTTCTGCATGAAGCGCATCGCCATTTCGAGGCCGTTGGTCAGACGCTGGGCCAGATCTGGATCGACATCGGTTCGCGCCGTGATCGCCGAGAACGCGTAAGGCCCGTAGGATTTCGGAAAGCCGAGAACGACCTTCATGCCCTTGGCAACGACCTGATCGAGACCCGGTTCATACATGACCGCGACCTTGGCCTGACCGGCCATGAACGGTCCCGGCTCGGTGCCGATCGGAACCTGGATCATCTCCACGTCCTTGGTGGGGTCCATGCCGTTTTCCTTGAGTAGCTTGATGAACAGCGAGGTGCTCGTCGTCGGCATCTGGCCGGTCACAACCTTCTGGCCTTTCAGATCCTTGACGGACGTGAACTTGAAATCGGGCGTCGTCGCGATCCACACCGCCGCGCCGTTGACGACATTGGCGATGATGTTGACGGGCGCGCCCTTCGACGCGGCGATCGCGGTCCATTCCGGACCGTGCAGCGAGAACTGCGCGCTCTTTGAAATGACGGCGGACAGCGCGCTGCTCGGCGCGCCCGCGGTCTCCTTGGTCAGATCGAGTCCCTGCTTTTCGAACAACCCTTCATTGATGCCGACATACAGCGGCAAATAAAGCATCGACTGGAAAGCCTGCGAGATGGTGGCTTTCTTCATTTCGGCGAGAGCCGGTGCAGCCGCCGCCGCCGTCAGGGCGAGGGCCAGACATAGTGTACGCAACGATCGCATATCGGAGATCTCCTGGAGGGTGGGTTAGACGTTGATCTGGCTGCCGCCCAGTTGCTGCTTCCACGGCAGCAGGCGGCGTTCGGTAATTTCGACCATCTGGTAGAACACGAAGCCCACCAGCATCAGCGTGAACAGTCCGGCCCATACGGTGTTGAGATCGTAGAGGCTCGAGGCCACAAAGATGACGTGGCCCAGTCCGTGCTGCGACGAGATGAATTCGCCAACCACGGCGCCGACCAGCGCGAAGCCGATGTTGATGCGGAAGGTCGCGATGATCGCGGGCAGGGTGGACGGCACGATCACGCGCTTGAAGATCTCGTGCTTCGATGCATCCATCGAGAACAGCAGCGCCTGCAGATCCTTGTCCGCATCCTTCGCGGCCTGATAGGCGGTAATCAGCGCGACGATCGAGGTGAGCGAGATGGCGAGCGCGACCTTCGACAGCAGTCCGGTGCCGAACCACAGAATGATGATCGGCGCGAGCGCGATCTTCGGCACGGAATTGATCGCCGCGATGAATGGCTCGACCAGCCGCGCGACGAATGCCGAGTACCACAGGGCGAGGCCGATCACCGAACCGATGACGGTGCCGAATGCAAAGCCCAGCAGCGCCTCGAACACCGTGTAGCCGGTATCGGAGAACAGCGATCCATTCATGATGGTTGTGACGAGAACGTTCAGAACGCCGCTGGGCTGGCCGACGAGGAAGGCAGAGAGCCATTCCGCGCGCACGGCGGCTTCCCACAGCAGGAAGAAGACGACGACTGTGATGATCTGAAGCACGCTCCGTCCGATGACCGTATCGAACAGGTTGCGGCGCTTTTTCGCGCGTCCGCTCTTGCGGGCCGCGGTATTTGCGAGTTGAGCGAGTTCGGTCATGCGCTTGTCCGTGTCTGGATGTCGAGTTCTCCGCAGAGGGTGTGGAAATACTCCGAGAAGCGCGGATCGCTGCGCGCGGCGATCGGCGAGTGCTCGTTGAGAGCGATGTCATGCACGGCCTTGACACGCGCCGGCCGCTGACTGAGCACGACCACGCGCTTGGACAGCGCGACGGCCTCGTCGATGTCGTGGGTGACGAGGATCACTGTCTTGTGAAACGTTTCGACTGCTTCCATCAGGATGCCTTCGAGATAAAGGCGGGTCTGATAGTCGAGCGCCGAGAACGGCTCGTCCAGCAACAGGATATCGGGATCGAGCACCAG
>JAGVII010000797.1 GCA_020056155.1 Afipia sp. | reverse complement strand
GCCTTGCCGACGTCCCGGATCGCGCTGCGCGGACGATAGTGAATGACGGTGGCGACAATCGCCGCGCGATGACGGCCATAGCGTCTGTAGACATACTGCATCACCTCCTCTCGCCGCGAGTGCTCGAAATCGACATCAATGTCCGGCGGCTCAAGCCGCTCCTCGGAGATAAAGCGCTCGAACAGCACATCCGTCTCGGCCGGGTTCACCGAAGTGATGCCAAGCATGTAACAGACAGCGGAATTCGCTGCCGAACCTCGCCCCTGACACAAGATGTTCTGCGAGCGCGCGTAGCAGACGATGTCGTGAACCGTCAGAAAGTAATGCGCGTAATCGAGCTTTTCGATCAGTCTGAGTTCCTTGTGCAGCGTTCCGCGCAGCTTGTCGTCAATCCCTTCGGGGAAATACTTGTCGACACCAGCCCATGTCAGAGCTTCGAGATGCTGCTGTGCCGTCTTGCCTGGCGGCACCGGCTCGTCGGGATACCGATATTTCAACTCGTCGAGCGTAAAGCTGATCCTCTCCGCAAAGCGCATGGTTTCGGCAACAGCGTCTGGATAATCGCGAAACAAACGCGCAATCTCGTAGCCTGGTTTCAGATGCCGTTCAGCATTGGCTTCGAGCCGCTTGCCAACGCTTATGATCGTTGTCTTTTCCCGGATGCAGGTGACAACATCCTGCAAAGGGCGGCGCGCCGGATGGTGATAAAGCACCTCATTGGTCGCCAGCAGCGGGACACGAGCCGTTGAAGCGATGCGCTGGAGTTTCGCCAAACGCCGCCTGTCATCGCCGCGATACAGCAGGCTCGCGGCGAGCCATGCTCCATCAGGACGACTGCGTTTCAACCGATCGAAAATCTTCAGGATCGCCGTGGCTTCAAAGCGGTGCGGCAGAGTCACTACGAGCAGTTGCCCTTCGGCAAAGTCCAGCAAGTCATCGAGTGTAAGATGACACTCGCCCTTCCCGGCTTTGAGCTTGCCGCGCGTCAGCAACTGGCACAGCCGGCCATAAGCGGCGCGGTCGCGCGGATAGATCAGAATATCCGGCGTTCCATCAATGAATACGAGGCGCGCACCAATCAGCAGCTTGGGCTTAAATGTGACATCGGGGTTCTCAAGTTCCTTGTAAGCGCGGACGACACCAGCCAGCGTATTGCGATCGGCAATGCCAATGACCGGCAAGAGAAGTTTGCTGGCCTGATGCACATATTCCTGAGGCTGCGATCCGCCGCGCAAAAACGAGAAATTGGTCGTAATGCCGATTTCCGCGTAGTCGGTTGCTTTCATGCGAACAGCCCGTGCACGAACCATTTTGGGGGAACGGGTTCATCATTTTCGGAGACTGACTCGGTGTAGAGACCATCGCGATAGATCCAGAAACGCATGCCTTCCGCATCCTCGACGCGAAAATAGTCCCGCGTCAGGGCCTCCCCCCCATGCCTCCACCATTCCATCGCGATCCGTTCCGGACCTTCCGCCCGCACCACCGCATGGGTCGCACGACGCCACTTGAATCGCGGCGGATGTCCGTCAGGAACGGCCGCCGCCATCACCTCGATTTCCTCGGGCCGCTCGAACAAACGCAGCGGCCGTAGCGGCGGCTCGGCCTCAACCCGCGCAGGCCATTCCGCAACGGAAGCTGCCGCAAGATACTGCTGCGCTGGCAAAGGCATGACCGCGCGTTCCGGGATGTGTGTATCCAGCGGCAGATGGACCACGACGCGTTTGCCGCCGATGCGCGCGGCGAGGCGATCCACCAGCGCCGCGACATCATCGTTGTCCTGCGCACGCGTATCGAAATCCCGCTGCTCCTGCACCACGATTTCGACACGGCCTGCGGAAAGACGGATGAGATCGAACCCGAATCCCGGATCGAGCGGATCAGCCAGCGCATCCAGCCGTTCACGAAACAGGCGATCGATCACATTGACCCTGGTGACAGGCTGCCCGGTCTCCACCATGATCGCTCGAACCGCGCCATCAGTGCGGAAGAAGCTCGCTTCCAGCCGCCGCGCACCTTTGCCGTGCTTGTCCATCGCCGCGACCAGCATCTGCGCGAGTCCGGATAAAATAGCCGCGATCACGCCATCCGTCGCAACCGGCTCGGCGAAACGCTTCTCCACCATGAAATCCGGCGGCGGCTTGCGCGGCGAAATCGGC
>JAGVII010000167.1 GCA_020056155.1 Afipia sp. | reverse complement strand
CTGGGGTGCGCACATGAAGCGCGAACCGAAGCTGGGCCGCGCCGCGCTCGAAAAGCTGATGAAGTGGGCCGCCGAGGGAAAGATCTCATCCCACGTCGACCGCACCTTCCCGCTGGAAAAGACCACAGACGCACTCAAGGTGCTCGCCGCACGTCAGGCCATGGGCAAGGTGATCCTGCATCCGTGACGGCGAATGCACATTGAACTCTCGACGTCATGCCCGGCCTTGTGCCGGGCATCCACGTCTTAGGCGCACATCACATAAGGCGTGGATGGCCGGGACGAGCCCGGCCATGACAGGGCTTGAATTCACAAGTTGATCAGACCTTCTCTTCCTCCAGCCCGCGCGTCATGGCCGCATGGGCCGCCCCGCGATGCTCCGGCGTGATGTGGCTCGCCACCATCCTGATCGCGGTCGCCAGCACCGCGGCGTCGTCGGTGAAGCCGAGCACCGGCAGCATGTCGGGCATGAAGTCCAGCGGCAGCACGAAGTAGGCGATGGCGCCCAGCAGCGCCGCCTGCACATGGCGCGGCGTCTCGCGATCGAACGCGCAGTAGTACGCAGCAAGCAGATCCTCGGCGAACGGCAGGCGGGTCGCGAGGCGCTTCAGCTTCAGCCAGAAAGTCCGGCGCACGCGCTCGGGATCCTTCGCGAGCTTTTCCGCCCGCTCGAAGTGCGCCGTGTGGTCGGAAGCCATGTTACAAAGTCCCTCAGGCGGCGCGATGATTTGCGCCGCAGGCTTTACGTAGGGAGTGTGGCTCCCGCCACGAGGCCTCATTGCGAGGAGCGCTTGCGACGAAGCAATTCAGTTCTTGTTGCCCCTAAGACTGGATTGCTTCGCTTCGCTCGCAATGACGGAGAAAACTCACGGATTCCAGATGCTCCGGACCGCAGTGACGGGAAGCTCACGATCACGCCCCCGCGATCCTGTTCATCGCTTCCGCCAGCGCGATGTCGCGCGCTGTTACACCGTCCGCGTCGTGGGTGACGAGCACCACCTCGACGGTCTTGTAGACGTTGCGCCATTCCGGGTGATGATCGCTCTTCTCGGCCACCAGCGCCGCGCGGGTCATGAAGCCGAACGCCTCGTTGAAATCCCGGAAGGTGAAGGTCCGCGTGATGGCGTCGCGGCCCGGCACGTCCGACCAGCCCGTGAGCCTCAAAAGCGCCGCGCGCCGCGCTTCCGCCGATAACCGCTCCACCATGCGCCTCTCCTCAATCACCCGAACTTTACAGCCCTAGTGTCTCGAATCCGAAGTTCGCTTCATCCCAAACAAATACCCCCGCAAATGGGTCCGGTCACGGAAAAGCCGCGCTCGGGCCGCTAACCATGGCAAGCATGGAACCCAACGGGCAGGCCGATGATCTGGTATGATACGGGCGAACGCCGGGAGGCGCGGTAATCCATGGGCTTTCGCGACATGTTTACCAGATCGATGGCTTCAGACGCCGCGCGGCCGCCGGGCACGCCCAAGCCGCACCGGAACAAGGCGATGCTGGTCGTGGTCGCCGCCGTGCTGGCGACCGTCGCCGCCGTCGGCGGCGCGACCTACTGGATGAATCGCCCGGTTCACCTGCGGATCGCGGTGGGCCCTCCCTACAGCGACGACGTCAAGGTCATCCAGTCGATGGCGCAGATCTTCTCGCGGGACCGCAAGCATGTGCGGCTGCGGCCCATCGTGACCGACGGCACCGGCTCAAGCGCGGCAGGCCTCAACGCGGGCACCACCGATCTCGCCGTGATCCGCGGCGACATCGAACTGCCGAAGGATGCCCAGGCGGTCGCCAGCATCCGCAAGAATTACGCGGTGCTGTGGGCCACCGGCGGCAAACGCAAGGGCGGCATCACCACCGTCGAACAGCTCGCCGGCAAGCGCATCGGCGTCATCGGGCGGACGCAAGCCAACGTCAATCTGCTGAAAATCATCCTGACGCAGGCCGGCGTGAAGCCTGAAAGCGTTAAAGTGGTTCAGTTCGCCACCACCGGATTCGCCGAGCAGCTCAAGAAGGAAAAGATCGACGCGATGCTCGCGGTCGGCCCGCTGACCAGCAGGATCACCACCGACGCAATCGCCGCGACATCGCGCGACGGCAAGCAGCCGGTGTTCCTGCCGCTCGACGGCGCGGATGCCGTGGCACAGAAATTCCCGGTCTATGAATCCGGAGAAATTCCCGCCGGCTCGTTCGGCGTCGGACGGCCGAGCGAGAAGATCGACACGATCTCGTTCGCGCATCACATCGTGGCGCGCAAATCTCTCTCCGAGGTCACGGTCGGCGCACTGACCCGTCAGCTGTTCTCCATCCGCCAGACGATCCAGGGAGAATTCCCGCTCACGGCGAAACTGGAAACGCCCGATACCGACAAGGACGCCGCGATTCCGGCGCATCCCGGCGCCGCCGCCTATGTCGACGGTGAGGAACGGACTTTCCTCGACAGATACAGCGATTACATCTGGGGCAGCCTGATGGCGCTGTCCGCGCTCGGTTCGGCCGGCGCGTGGTTTGCGAGCTACCTGCGCAAGGACGAGCGCGTCACCAATTCGGGCCTGCGCGAGCGGTTGCTCGAAATGCTGACCGCCGCGCGAAAATCCAACTCGATCGACGAACTGGACGCCATGCAGGCGGAAGCCGACGAGATCATGCGCGAGACGCTGCATTGCTTCGAGGATGGCGCGATCGAGGAAGGCTCGCTCACCGCGTTCAGCATCGCGCTCGAGCAGTTCCACAACGCGGTGGCGGATCGCAAGGCATTCCTGCTCGACATGTCGTCGAGTGCGGCGCGGACGCCGCGCAGCCACGTGGCCTGAGCGCGCGCTCAGTCGTCGCGCCACTTGCGCAAAATCTCCAGCAGTTCGTCGCGCAGATACGGTTTGCGCAGCACCTGATGATGCGCAAGCGCGGCGGGTACGCCTACCGATCCGGAGTATCCGGTGACAAATGCAAACGGGATGTCCTGACGCTCAAGCTGCTCGGCGACGACAAAGCTCTTCTCCCGGACCAATCCGACATCGAGCAGCACGAAGTCCGGCGCACGTTCGGCGATCATTTTGAGAGCATCGGCGACATCGCGGGCGGTTCGCACCGAGCCCACGCCGAAACCGCTGATCGTCTCGGCGGTATCCATGGCGATCAGCGTATCGTCCTCGACCACGAGGACATTGCCGGGCAGGTCAGCAGGGGTGTGGGCCGCCGGCCCGTTGGGGTCGATGGGTTGCATTATCGATATCCAGACAACCGGGTTGAGATAAAGTCCCTGAGACCCCGCTCGTCGCGCTGAAAGCCGCGACACCGGTTCCCGCGTGGAACCCAACACCAGAAGAGGTGGCGGCGTCTGTGCACTTTTGCACACAGGAACGCGGGAACCTGCGCTACGTTAACCCGCGTGACGAAAGAATTCATGACACGACACCCAGCCAGGGCGGCGAGCAACAATCGCCCCTTCAACAATCTGCTGCGCCATCTGAACGACGCGGATTTCGGCTTGCTCGAACCGTTTCTGGAGGCCGCGGACGCCGCGGCGGATGATCTGCTCTACAATCCGGGGGACGACGTCCAGACCGTGCATTTTCCCTGCGGTCCGAGCCTCGTCTCGTTTCTGGTCGCAAACGAAGACGGCCGCGACGTCGAGACCATTCTGGTCGGCCGCGAAGGCGCGGTGGGCGGCATCGTCAGCCAGGGATTTCTGCCGGCCTACACGCGAATCACGGTGAAAGTCGCCGGCCCGTTTGTGCGGCTGCGTGTGGCGAAGCTCGAGGCGGCCAAGCTCAAATCGCCGACGCTGCGCCATCTGTTCGCACGTTACGCCGATTGCATGCTGGCGCAGATTTTCCAGTCGACCGCCTGCAACGCGATCCATTCGATCGAGCAGCGGACGGCGAAATGGATCCTGTCGGCGCGGGAGCGGACCGGCGACGATCGCGTTGCCCTCACCCACGAGCAGCTCTCGACCATGCTGGGAGTGGGCCGCAGCTATGCAAGCCGCGTCATCCAGGCCTTCAAGGCCGAGGGCATTCTGGAAACCCGCCGCGGGGCCATCCTGATCCGCAACCAGGACGCGCTAGCGGCCCGGTCCTGCCTTTGCAACGAGGCTGTCAAAGCCCATTTCGACGAAGTGCTGCTGGGGGTTTACCCAACGGCGGGAAGTGACGCCAAACCGGCCTCCGCCGGCCCGAAATAGGCTCTCCAGGTCCTCAGAATCGCATTGTTTTTCGCGAATTCCTGACTATATTGCGCCGCAAGAAGTCACGTGCGCCCGGTTCATTGTGGACCGGGCCGGATTTTTTTTGGGCTGGTCTCTGACAGACCCCCTTTTGCGGACCGCGCTAACAGCGGCCAGAACGAAAACGAACATGAATTTGCGAAACATCGCCATCATCGCTCACGTCGACCATGGCAAGACCACGCTCGTCGACAAGCTGCTCCAGCAATCCGGCACCTACCGCGACAACCAGCGGCAGGTCGAGCGCGCGATGGACTCCAACGATATCGAGCGCGAGCGCGGCATCACCATTCTGGCCAAGTGCACCTCGGTCGAATGGGACGACACCCGCATCAACATCGTCGACACGCCGGGCCACGCCGATTTCGGCGGTGAGGTCGAGCGCATCCTGTCGATGGTCGACGGCGTGATCGTTCTCGTCGACGCCGCCGAAGGCCCGATGCCGCAGACCAAGTTCGTGGTCGGCAAGGCGCT
>JAGVII010000470.1 GCA_020056155.1 Afipia sp. | reverse complement strand
CGCTCTTCCGATCTGCAGCATGCCGGTCTGCTTGTAGTTGCAGTTGCCGTGGATGACGCAATGGGCGCGCCCCAGCGGGCCCGATGCATAGACCGAGTCGATCGACGTATTGACGCGGGGATTTTCGCGCGGCGGCATCGCGGCCTGCACGGTGGCTGCGATTTCCGCCAGTGCTGTTTCCTGCTGGTCGGGCGGCAGCGGCTTGATCTTCTCCTTGACCATCTGCGTGGTCTGAACCACGCCTTCCATCACAGGGCGGGCGAGGACGCCGCCGAGCACGCGGCAGCTCTGCACACGCGGATCGTTCTTGAACCAGACCGGATGGGCGGTGCCGCCCCACGGCACGGCAATCGCCGTCTCGTGCTGGCCCGGCACGACGACGTCGGCGCGGGCCGTGACGTCCCATTCAACGAACTTGTTCTGCTCGAGATAGTACCAGTTGGCCTTGAGGATGGTGAAGATCGTCTGCGTCGAGGCGTAGGTGGGGAAGCCCTTCCAGAAAACAAGAATATCGAGTGTGTCGAGGCCGGGGGTTTCGAGGCAGATGTTCGCTGCGATCTCTCCGGTCGTGTACATCTGCGCGATATTGGGCGCGAGCAGCAGGCCTTTCGCGGCGAACTTGTCGCCCCAGGTCTTCTGCGCATGCAGAACCCAGTCCTGTTCGCCGGTGGTGTCGCTGTAATGGCAGCCCGCGGCGAGGCAGGCTTCCACGACCTCGCTGCCGTACTTGATGAAAGGTCCGACCATGTTGCTGACGAAATGTGCGCCCTTGAACAGCTTTGTCAGCGCCTCGACCGTGTGCTCGACCTCGACGACTTCGTAATCGGCGGTCTCGATACCCGGAATTTTATCGACGACGGCCTGAACCTTGGCCTTGTCGCGGCCGGCCGCGATGAATGGGACGTTGTACTCGCGCAGGTATTCGCAAACGAGGCGTCCGGTGTAACCGGATACGCCGTAGACAACGACGGGTCGTTTGTCGCTCATGATCATGGTCCTCCCTGTTGTGTGATTGTTGCGCGACGATGAATTTCATCGCCGCGTTCTTGTCCGTCCCGGCGCCTGCGCCTCAGGTGCCCATGCCGCCATCGACGGGCAATCCGATGCCGGTGATGAACCGCGCCTGATCGGTGCAGAGGAACACCGCGGCATCCGCGATGTCGGTGATCTCCGCGAGACGGCCGAGAGGTGTCTGATCGATGACCGAGGCGACCGCTGCGTTGACATCGGCGGCAAGGCCGAGCGCGGCGATATCGGTCGCTAGCTTCATACCCATTTCGGTCGGAGCAAGGCCCGGATAGAGGCAGTTCACGCGCACGCCGTAGCCGAGCTTTCCCGCCTCCATGGCACCCACGCGCGTCATCCGGTCAACCGCGGACTTGGTTGCCGAGTAACCGGCGATTGCCGGGTAGGCGATCGTGGCGGCGACCGATGAAATGTTGACGATGGCGCCACCGGCGCCCGCCGGACCGCCCGGACGCATGGCGCGGAATGCGTGCTTGATGCCGAGGCCGGTGCCGACAATGTTCACGTCGCACATCCGGCGCATGTCCTCCGCCTTCACATCGACAAGTAGTGAGGTGATCTCAATTCCCGCATTGTTGATGAGGATGTCATAGCCGCCGAGTTGCGCGACCGTTGCAGCGACCGCTTTTTCCCACTGCCCGTCGTCGGTGACGTCGAGCGCGTGAAAGCCGGTTTTCACGCCTGTCTTGGCGATCTTTGCCGCCGTTTCCTTTCCGAGGTCCACCAGCACGTCGGTAATCATCACCGATGCGCCGGCAGTCGCGAGCGCTGTCGCGATTGCTTCCCCGATGCCGCGTGCGCCGCCGGTGACGAGCGCCTTGCGGCCAGCCAGACTCTTTCCGCTCATTGACTTCTCCCTCCCTCGTTAACGGCCGATCGTTCGCGACATCAGCGCCGCTGCGGGGGAGAGGCCAACCTGGGACGGTGAGGTCCCGGAGGGCTCTTCCGCAGTCGAGTCGAATATCTTGACGAGTGGCCAATTTTATTTTGACAATCGTCAAATATATTCTTGACGTTTGTCAAGTATTCGTTTTGGGTTGGCTTGGAGATTTTCCCGTCGGCCCATGCATAATCGGGGGCCGGTGACTCACAGGGGTGAAGACGTCCTGAATGGCGATGCGGTTGGCTGAGACCGGAGCGCGGACGGAAGCCGCGGCGCGACGCGGCGGCCGCGTTCCCGTGGACAAGTTCAATGCCCGGCGGATCGAACTGGCGGAGGCCGCGCTCGCGACCCTCGCCGAATTCGGCTATGCGCGCACCAGTCTGCGGGAAATCGCGCAGAAATCCGATTTTACGCACGGGGTGCTGCACTACTACTTCAGCGACAAGTTCGATCTGATCTGCTGCAGCGTGCGGCACTACAAAGCCAAGTGCGTCACCCGCTACGATCAGATTACCGCGACGGCGAAGAGCAGAGACGAACTGCTTGATGGATTTCTCGAAAAGCTCGGCGAGACCATTCGGACCGAGGCGCACATGCATCGGCTCTGGTACGATCTCCGCGCCCAGGCCCTGTTCGAGGATGCGTTTCGCGACGATGTGACGGCGATCGACAAGAGCCTTGAGGACATGATGTGGCGCGTGGTGTCGCGCTTTGCCGAACTCGGCCGCAGGACTCCGGCCATTTCGCCCGAAGCGCTTTATGCGCTGTTCGATGGGCTGTTCCAGAAGTGTCTGCTGCGCCATCTGTCAGGCGACGCGCAGGCGATTCCTGAGCTTCAGGCCGAGATCCGCCGGCTGCTGCCGTCCCTCGGTTAGTCGCTCCGGCGCGCCATCCTGAGTTCGGCCTTCAAGACAGACGACGTGAAGCGTGCGGTGCTCCCATCAGCAGGTGAAGCGCAGGTCAAGTTGCCGTGTGTGCGGTTGTTTCCCGGCATCGCGCCCCGATATCCGGTGGGCCGGACAAGGAGCATTGCATGAAGATTGATCTTTCAGGAACGACCGCCGTCATCACTGGATCGACCGGAGGCATCGGGCTGGCGATCGCCCGGGGCCTTGCCGAGGCAGGGGCGAGCGTTGTGGTCAACGGCCGCACCCAGGAAAAGGCCGATGCCGCGGCGGCAACGGTCCTCAAGGCGGTGCCGGGAGCCAAGGCGCGCGGCGTCGGCGCGGACGTGTCAACCGCCGATGGATGTGCCCGGCTGGTCGCAGCCGTGCCGGACGCCGATATCCTCATCAACAATGCGGGCATCTTCGAGCCGAAAGACTTTTTCGAGATTTCCGACGCGGACTGGACCCGCTTCTTCGAGGTGAACGTGATGTCCGGCGTCCGGCTGTCGCGCGCCTACATGCCGGGGATGCTGAAGCGCAACTGGGGCCGCATCGTTTTCATCTCTTCGGAATCCGGGCTGAACATTCCAAAAGAGATGATCCACTACGGCGTCACCAAGACGGCGCAACTCGGCGTCTCGCGCGGGCTCGCCGAATTGACCAAGGGCACCAACGTCACCGTCAATTCGGTGCTGCCGGGGCCGACCATGTCGGAGGGCGTCGAGACCTTCGTGAAGAACCTGGCGAAGCAGAACGGTCAGTCGGTGGACGAGGCGGCGTCCCAGTTTGTCAAGCAGCATCGCGGCACCTCGCTGATCCAGCGATTCGCAACCGTCGACGAGATCGCCAACATGGTCGTCTATGTCAGTTCGCGCGAAGCCGCGGTCACCAATGGCGCAGCGCTGCGGGCTGAAGGCGGCATCGTCCAGACCATCGCGTAAAGTAGAAAAACCGCCCGATTCCCAGCGTCGCCCGGAAGAATTTTCTCCGGGCGGCCGCCGAGACGTCGTGTCGCACGCTTAAAATCCTCATACCGGTCAACTGTCACACGTCTGTAATGCGTTTGTCGCATTTGTGCGGTCATGCTCATGGCTGCATTGCACCATGCTTGCTCGTCTTGTTCGCGACAGCTCTCTTGCTAGATCGAGCGGACTCGCCGCCGTTTCTTACCGACTGGCTGAATTATCGTGTGGACTGCCCTTTTGAACGACAAACCCGCCGACCTCTCGCCGCGTTTCGAGCCGGGCGGCTGGATGCAGTGGCCCGACAATGAGGACTACAGCCTTCAGTTCATGCGCGTGCTTGGCTCTGCGCAGGAGGGCGGTAGCACGATCTCGGAATGTTTCCTGACGGCGAGCCGTATCGTGGCCGGCGACGATGAGAGCTGGTATCGCGCGTGGAAGACGATCGCCGACATCAACAAGGCGCGCGGCGATATCGCGCTTGAGGCGGGCAACGTTCATTCGGCACTGAGCAACTGGTTGCGGGCCTCGAACTACTACCGGACCTCGGAAGTCTTTCTGAAGCTTGACGATCATCGCCGCGCCGACACGCTCGAGCGGATGCGGGCCTGTTCGTCCCTTGTCGTTGCGCATCAGCCGTCGGGTGGTGAGCTGGTCCGGATTCCCTGCTTCGAGGGTGGATTCGTAGAAGCCTATTTTCTGCGCGCGCCCGGTGCGGGTTCGCGGGCGTCCGCCGTTGTCTGCGTCGGCGGATCCGATCACTTCAAGGACGAGCATCTGCACACGCTGTTGCGGCAGGCCCATTCGCGCGGTCTGTCATTGCTGCTGGCCGATCTGCCAGGGCAGGGCAGCGCCCCCAGGATCAAGGGCATGGTGCGATACGAGGTCGAGACGGCGATCAGCTGCTGCGTGGACTACCTGATCGCGCGCGGCGACATCGACGAGCGGCGGATCGCCATTTTCGGCGGCGGGCTCGGCGCGGCCTACGCCTCACGCGCGGCGGGGCTCGACGACCGGTTCGCCGCGGCGGTGTGTGACGCGGGCATCTGGGATATGCACCAGCGCGTATCGACCACGCAGTGGATGTCGGGCGACGAAGGCAACGACGCTCTCGGTGACGAGATTCGCAGGCTGAAGCGCCACGGCGGGATCACCAGCATCAAATGTCCGATCCTGATGACCTTCGGCGAGCATGACTGGCTCGATATCCGTCATGCCGACGCCCTGTGCGCCGCGCTTAAGGACGAAGGCGCTGATGTGACGCTGAAGGTGTTCGCCGCCACGGAAACGGCCTCGGCGCATGGCCAGACCGATAATCCGACTCTCGGCAACGAGTTTGTCTTCGACTGGATAGCGACACGCCTGACAAGGGCGCGCGTGCCTGCGGATGCCTGACGGTCAGCTATCCGCGGCGATCATCTGCGCGGCCTTCGCGAGACGCTCCTTGAGCGTCGAAAGCTTGTCTGTCAGATCCCGGAACGCCTGCGTGGAGAAATCCGAGAACACGAGATTGTCGGCGACCACCTGCTGCGAATAGAGGTTCGCGATCTGCTTGT
>JAGVII010000207.1 GCA_020056155.1 Afipia sp. | reverse complement strand
TCATTCCAGCAGGACGCCACGCCGACGAACGGCTGGTGGATCTGCTCGGTGGTCAGGCCCATGGCATAGAGGTAGGAGCGATGGGGCGCACGCGCCGGTCCTTCCGTCACGTGACGGCTTGGGAGTCGCGCCTTGATGTTGCTCTTCGCGTCCATCGTAAACCCTGTCCCGCGACCACTCCCGCGAAATCGAGAAAACCCCTGAAAATGGGAGGTTCTTCCAATACCGTCGCGCAGGCCGCAGCTTTCAGCCTACGAAGAAATGATCTCACGGAGGCGTGTGGCTAAATCGCGGCGCGCGCAAGCGCTTGCTGGGGCGACGGTTAAATGTTCACGAAGTGTTGTAGGCAAGCAACATCCGTTGCAGCGCCGCAACGACGCCGCAGCCCGTTTGTGACGGAGGGAAGACTGAAGGACGTTGCGCGGTTACCGTCGGCCGCGGATCATGCGCCAGGCAAACAGCAGGATCACCGCACCGACCGCCGCTGAAATCAGCGTGCGCCAGAAGCCAAACACCTGCACCTGCGCGATTTCCGCGAGCTTGGCGCCGACGAACGAGCCTGCGATCCCGACCAGGATGTTGGTGAAGATGCCGTGGTCGGACTCGGTGACCCGCTCCGCGATCCATCCGGCGATGGCGCCGATCAGGAGCATGGTGAAGAAACCAACCCCCGGCTGGCTGAAAAATGCCTGTGCGTCGTTCATTGATGTCTCCGCAATTCAGATCCCTGAGAGAATAACCCGTCAGGACATAAAAGGAATATCGACCAGCAGCAGATAGCCGTTGACCATAAGAACCGTCGCGACAAGGCCGACCAAACCGCCCATAAAGGCCAGCCACGGCAGCGTGGCGACAATCGAAACGGAAATCAGAACAATCGCGATCTGAAGGAGTGCCTCGGCGTAGTCGAAATAAGGATCCTGCCTGAGCGCGTGATCCCGCTTCTGCTCGAACTCCTTGGCCCGCGCGATCAGTTCCTTCTTGCCCTCTCCTGTCTCCGGTTCGGACTCGTACCGAGCGGCGGTTTTGCGATAGGCCTCGGCTTTTGCCTTGATTGCGGCCTTGGCCTGATCGTCGAGACCCGCCTCCTTGAGAAACGCCAGTTCGAATGCGTCGGCAGCAAGACTGATTTCAGTCTGGCGAATGTTCTTGGCTTGAAAGAACGCATAGAAATTCGACGCGTAGATATTGTTGTTCGTCGCTTCCTTGCCGGCATTCGAGCCGCCGAGGCTGGTGATCGCGAGCAGCATCGCAAGAAACGCAATCCCGATCGCCGCCCTCTGCTTGAAGGTGTCGTTCTGCTTGTCCTGATCCATCATTTCGGCAGCATCTTCGGCTTGCATCGCACGTCCCCCGGATTTCCAGCAACAACCAACGCCGCCGTGAGACAGCACAGATGTGACGATAATTGCAAGCCGCCGGTTACATGTTCAAGACACGCCCGTAGGCATCCAGCACAGCTTCCTTCATCGTTTCCGAGATCGTCGGATGCGGGAAGATGGTGTGGAAGAGTTCTTCTTCCGTGGTCTCCAGATTCATCGCGACCACGAAGCCTTGAATGAGTTCGGTGACTTCGGAGCCGACCATGTGCGCGCCGAGCAGTTGCCCGGTCTTTCTGTCGAAGACCACCTTGACCATGCCCTGATCCTCGCCCTGCGCGATGGCCTTGCCGTTGCCGACAAACGGAAAACGCCCGACGCGGATGTCCTTGCCCGCTTCTTTCGCCTTCGCCTCGGTAAGACCGACCGATGCGATCTGCGGATGGCAATACGTGCAGCCCGGAATGAGCAGCCTGTCCATCGGATGCGGGTGCAGGCCCTTGATGGCCTCGACGCAGATGACACCCTCGTGCTCGGCCTTGTGGGCCAGCATCGGCGGACCGGCGACGTCGCCGATGGCATAGATGCCAGGCACGTTGGTCTTGCCGTAACCGTCGATGACGATGCAGCCGCGCTCGGTTTTCACCCCCAGCTTTTCAAGCCCGAAGCCCTCGATGTTGCCGACCACGCCGACCGCCGAAATCACGCGATCCACTTCCAGCGTTACCGGCTTGTTGCCGTCATCGATGGTGGCGACCACGCTGTCGGCCTTCTTGTCGAGCTTAGTCACCTTGGTGTTGGCGAGAACCTTGATGCCCTGCTTTTCGAACTGCTTGCGCGCGAAGCCCGCGATCTCGGCATCCTCGACAGGAAGAATTTGCGGTAGCACCTCGACCACCGTTACCTCCGCACCCATGGTGCGGTAGAACGACGCGAACTCGATACCGATGGCGCCGGAGCCGACCACCAGCAGCGACTTCGGCATCTTGTCGGGGTTCATCGCCTCGAAATAGGTCCAGACCAGTTTCTTGTCCGGTTCGAGGCCGGGCAGCACGCGCGGCCGCGCGCCGGTCGCGACGATGATGTGCTTGGCGGTGTATGCGCCCTCGCCCAGCGCGCCCTTGGGCGGCGCCGCCTCGGTTTTCTTCACCGTGAACTTGCCGCCGCCACTGCCCGCTTCTTGCAGCGTCGCTTCGCCCCAGATGATCGTGATCTTGTTCTTGTTCATCAGGTATTCGACGCCGCCATTGAGGCGCTTTACCACGCCGCGCGAGCGCGCGATCACCGCTTTCGGATCGAACGACACGTTGTCCGCCGACAGGCCGTAGTCCTTGGCATGCTTCATGTAGTGGTAGATTTCCGCCGAGCGCAGCAGCGCCTTGGTCGGGATGCAGCCCCAGTTGTTGCAGATGCCGCCGAGATACGCCTTCTCGACGATGGCGGTCTTGAAGCCGAGTTGCGCGGCGCGGATCGCCGTGACGTAACCACCGGGGCCGGAGCCGATCACGACGACGTCGAAAGATGTATCAGCCATGCTACGCGCTTCTCTTGTTACCCTCTCCCCTTGTGGGAGAGGGGGGCGAGCGAAGCTCGCCGGATTTGCGAATGACGCCACGAATTTTCGCTGCGTCATTGCGAGGAGCCCTTTGCGACGAAGCAATCCAGCTTCGTCTCACCATTTCTGGATTGCTTCGCTGCGCTCGCAATGACGGCATCTCTGCTCTCGGCGTCACACCACCATCATCACGGGATTTTCGATCAGCTTCTTGAATGCGGTGATCAGTTCCGCGCCAAGCGCGCCGTCGATGGCGCGATGATCGCAGGACAGCGTGACGCTCATCATGCTTGCCGCCACGATCTGGCCGTTGCGCACGATCGCCCGTTCCTCCCCTGTCCCGACCGCGAGGATCGACGACTGCGGCGGATTGATCACTGCGGTGAAATCCTTGATGCCGTACATGCCGAGGTTCGACACCGACGATGTGCCGCCCTGATATTCGTTCGGCTTGAGCTTCCTGCCCTTGGCGCGCGCGGCAAGATCCTTCATCTCGCTGGAGATCGCCGACAGCGACTTGGTCTCCGCCTGCCGGATGATCGGCGTGATCAGGCCGAACGGCAGCGCCACGGCGACGCCAATGTCCGAATGCTTGTGACGAAGCATCGCGGCCTCGGTCCATGACACGTTGGCCTCGGGAATTTTTTGCAGCGCCAGCGCCATCGCCTTGATGACGAAGTCGTTGACCGAAAGCTTGTAGAGCGGCTTGCCGTCCTTGTCCTTGCCCGCGGCGGCGTTGATCTCCTCGCGCGCCGAGTTGAGCTTGCCGAGATCGCAATCCACCGTCAGGTAGAATGTCGGCATTGAACTCGTCGCCGCGGTGAGACGCTGCGCGATGGTTCGGCGCATCGAATCGTGCGGCACGCTTTCATAATCGCCCTCCGCATACAGCGCGAGGATCTGCTGATCGGACATTGCCGGCGCGCCGACCGAACCCGCGCTTGCGGCAGCGGCACCCGCAGCGGCAGCAGGTTTGAGGCCCTTGCCGGATTTGGCTTCATCAATATCGCGCGCGACCACGCGGCCATGTGGACCCGAACCGTTCACGCGCGACAGATCGATGCCCGCTTCCTTGGCAAGGCGCCGCGCCAGAGGCGACGAGAACACGCGCGCACCGTTGCTGGCGGCCGGTGCCGCTTGAGGCGCAGCCTGCGGAGCAGGAGCTTTTGCAGCAGGCGCCGGCGCTGCGGCAGGTGCCGCAGCTTTCGGTGCTTCCGCTTTTGGCGCTTCGGATTTCGCAGCAGGCGCTGACGCCGCCCCCGCTCCCGCGGCCTTCACGTCCTCGCCGTCGCCGGCAAGCACCGCGATGACGTTGTTGACGGGAACATCCTGCGTGCCTTCCGGCACAAGGATCTTCGCAATGGTGCCTTCATCGACGGCTTCGACCTCCATCGTCGCCTTGTCGGTCTCGATTTCGGCGATCACGTCGCCGGACTTGACCTTGTCGCCTTCCTTTTTCAGCCACCTGGAAAGGTTGCCCTTCTCCATTGTGGGCGACAGCGCAGGCATCAGAATGTTGATCGGCATGATACGAGTGTCCCGAATCCGAAGTTCGTCTCATTTTGCGGCGCCCTCCGTTTCGAACTTCGGATTCGAAGGGACACTCGCAAATCTATTTTATTCAGTGTGGTTCAGGTTCAGAAGTTCGCTTGAAGAATTCGCGGAAATGATGAAGCGAACTTCTGAACCACCACACTGCCTGCTCTCTCAGCGATAACTGACGGCCTTGGCGGCGGCGACGACTTCGGCCACCGTCGGCAGCGCAAGCTTTTCGAGGTTGGCCGCGTACGGCATCGGCACGTCCTTGCCAGACACGCGCGCGACCGGCGCATCGAGATAATCGAACGCGTTTTCCATGATGCGCGCCGCGATCTCCGCGCCGACACCGGACTGCTGCCAACCCTCCTCAACCACCACTGCGCGTGACGTCTTCTTCACGGAGTTGATGATCGTTTCAGTATCCATCGGACGCAGTGTGCGCAGGTCGATGACTTCGGCCTCGATGCCCTCCTTGGCGAGTTGTTCGGCGGCATTCAGCGCGTAGGTCATGCCGTTCGACCACGCGATCAGCGTGACGTCCTTGCCGGCGCGTGCGATGCGCGCCTTGCCGATCGGTACGATATAGTCATCGAGCTTCGGCACGTCGCCGGAGTGACCGTAGAGAATTTCGTTCTCGAGGAAGATCACCGGGTTGGGATCGCGGATCGCCGCTTTCAACAGGCCCTTCGCGTCCGCCGCCGAGTACGGCGAGACGACCTTGAGGCCCGGAATTTGCGAGTACCACGCCGAGTAGTCCTGGCTGTGCTGGGCGGCAACGCGCGCAGCCGCGCCGTTCGGACCGCGGAACACGATGGAGCAGCCCATCTGGCCGCCAGACATGTAAAGCGTCTTCGCGGCGGAGTTGATGATCTGGTCGATGGCCTGCATCGCGAAATTGAACGTCATGAATTCGACGATAGGCTTCAGCCCGGCGAACGCAGCGCCGACGCCGACACCGGCGAAGCCGTGTTCGGTGATCGGCGTATCAATCACGCGGCGCGCGCCGAATTCCTGCAACAGCCCCTGCGTGATCTTGTAGGCGCCCTGATACTCGGCGACCTCTTCGCCCATGATGAACACGTCGCCGTCGCGGCGCATTTCCTCGGCCATGGCGTCGCGGAGCGCCTCGCGCACCGTCGTCTTCACCATCTCAGTGCCGGGCGGCACTTCCGGATCGGGCTCGACCGGAGCCACAGGGGCTGCGGCGGCGGGCGGAGCGCTGATTTGCGGCTTGCCTTCTCCGACAGGTGAGCGGGACTCTTCAACTTCATGCTTAACTTCAACACTGGGTTCCGGAGCCTTTACGGCTGGCGCCTTGCCCAGATCGGCGGCACTTTCGCCGTCGCTCAGGATGGTCGCGATCGGCGTGTTGACCGCGACGTCGTTGGTGCCTTCCGCGACAAGGATCTTGCCGAGCGTCCCCTCGTCCGTCGCCTCGACTTCCATCGTGGCTTTGTCGGTTTCAATCTCGGCGATGACGTCGCCGGACTTGATGGCTTCGCCCTCTTTTTTCAGCCATTTGGAAAGGTTGCCCTTTTCCATCGTGGGCGAAAGCGCGGGCATCAGAACTTGAATCGGCATGGTGGCTCCGCACTTATCGGTAAATGTCGGTGTAAAGCTCGGACGCGTCAGGCTCGGGATCGTGCTGCGCAAAATCCGCGGATGCGTTGACGATCTCGCGCACCTCGGCGTCGATCGCCTTCAGCTCTGCCTCGGTGACCTTCATCTCGAGCAGCCGCAGCCGCACCTGCTCGATCGGATCGGAATCGTGGCGCACCTTGTCCACTTCCTCCCGCGTGCGGTACTTCGCAGGATCGGACATCGAGTGTCCGCGATAGCGATAGGTCTGCATCTCGAGAATGTAGGGGCCCTT
>JAGVII010000222.1 GCA_020056155.1 Afipia sp. | reverse complement strand
TGCTGCTTAAAGGCGCAGGTCCAGTCAATGAAAAATGGCGCGGACATCGTCCGCGCCATTTTTATTGAGAAGGATTGGACGTTCAGCGGACGTTGGCGAGCCGCATGTCGAGATAGGACGTCACCGATTCCATCAGCGGCTCCATCTTGTCGACAAAGAAGTGATTGGCGCCGGGAATGACCTGCTGATCGATCACAATTCCCTTTTGGGTCTTGAGCTTCTCGACCAGCGTCGTGACGTCCTTCGCAGGCGCGACGATGTCCTTGTCGCCATGAACGATCAGGCCAGACGATGGGCAGGGCGCGAGGAACGAGAAGTCGTAACGGTTAGGCTCCGGTGCGATCGAGATGAATCCTTCTACCTCGGGACGGCGCATCAGAAGCTGCATCCCGATCCATGCGCCGAACGAAAATCCGGCAACCCAGCAGGCGCGCGCTTCGGGATTGATGGTCTGTGCCCAGTCGAGCGCGGACGCCGCATCCGACAACTCGCCGGTGCCGTGATCGAATTGTCCCTGGCTGCGGCCGACACCGCGGAAGTTGAAGCGCAGCACCGAGAAGCCGCGCGCCACGAAAGCGTAATAGACCTGATACACGATGGGGTGGTTCATATTGCCCTGGAACTGCGGATGCGGGTGCAGCACCATCGCAATCGGCGCATTCTTCTGCTTCGCCGGGTGGTATCGGCCTTCAAGACGGCCGGCAGGGCCGGTGAAAATAACCTCAGGCATCAATGTTCCTTTGGAGCATCGTTGTGCAAACCGGCTGGCCGGTGCAAACGGGATTCACTCGCGTGTTGTCAGCCGCGGAGGGCGGCATGATGAACGGGTGCCGCGTTCTAGCATGGGGCAAGGGGCAAAAAGCAAGCATATTGAGCCTGCAGGGACTATCTAGGAGGCCCGGATTGCTGATTATTTTCATGCAATTGTCGGGTAAAGCGCCCTCCGGACCAGACTGGATCGTCAGACATCATGCGTGACCGCGTCTACCTCGACTGGAATGCGACGACGCCGCTGCGGCCTGAAACCCGCGCGGCGATGGCGGCCGCGTTCGATGTCAGCGGCAATCCATCGTCGGTGCACAGCGAGGGCCGCGCAGCCCGGCGGCTGATCGAAGATGCGCGTGCAGCCGTGGCTGAAGCTGTCGGCGCGGATCTGCGGAGCGTCATTTTCACGTCGGGAGGCACAGAAGCGAACGCGCTGGCGCTGGCGCCAGGATTGCACAGAAACGGCGGGGAGCCGGTGCGGCGGCTGATCGCCTCGGCGGTCGAGCACCCGTCGGTGCTCGCGGGCGGGCAATTCGCGCAAAGCGCCTTAGAGATCGCGCCGGTGCTGTCCTCGGGCGTGATTGATCTGGAGAGCCTCGCGGCTGTGCTGGCGAGCGGTCCTCCCGCTCTGGTTTCGGTCATGCTGGCAAACAACGAAACCGGGGCGATTCAGCCGGTTCCCGAGGTGGCGGCTCTGGTTCATGCGGCCGGCGGTATCCTGCATGTCGATGCGGTTCAGGCACTTTCAAAAATACCTATTAATATCAATTCACTCGGGGCGGATATTCTCACGATTTCTGCGCACAAGGTCGGCGGTCCGAAAGGTATCGGAGCAGTCGCCTTGTCTACCGGACTTGAAGGACTGCACGCCCTGGTCAGGGGCGGCGGCCAAGAACAGGGCCGCCGGGCCGGAACCGAGAATGTTACGGGCATCGCGGGCTTTGGCGCCGCCGTGAGAGCCGCAACCAGTTCCATGGGCGCGGACTCGGTGCGTATGAAAGCGCTGCGGGCACGGCTCGAAACCGGGCTCAGAAACCATCCAGGAACCGTGATCTTCTCGGATGCGGTAGCACGGCTGCCCAACACCACTCTGGTCTCGGTTCCGGGCCTGAAGGCGGAAACCGCCGTGATCGGCTTCGATCTTGAGGGCATCGCGGTGTCGTCCGGGTCCGCCTGTTCCTCGGGCAAGGTCCAGCCGTCCCATGTGCTGCAGGCGATGAATGCCGATCCGGCGCTCCTGCAAGGAGCTATTCGCCTCAGTCTGGGCTGGGACACCACCGAAGCGGACGTAGATAGGTGTCTTGAGGCTTGGATAAAGCTCTCAGGTGTATTACGTAAAGCCACAGCAATCGGGCTTGAACAGTTCTAACCTTCACGCATCGCGTGCATTCAAGTTCGATACAACTTAAGCGGTCCACCGCGGTCCTTGAAACCGCGAGCGGAGGATTCAAATGCCGGCCGTACAAGAGACGGTTGATCGGGTTCGCCAGATCGAC
>JAGVII010000800.1 GCA_020056155.1 Afipia sp. | reverse complement strand
CCCTGAGCCCCACTTTTCACCGGCGCGCTGACGCGATAGGAATGCACGCGGACAGGCGGGAGTGAGCATCATTGGTCGCGGTACGATTGTTTCAGGTGTTGATCCCGGCTGTGTTGCTCAGCGGGTGCACCTTCTTTTTCGATTGGCAAGATCAGCCGGATCCGGAGCCGGATTCCCGGCAACAGAAAGTCATCTTCGACCGGATACAGCAAATCACGGAGACGATGAAAGACATCACCGGTTCCGAGGTCTCTAACGTCGGGCCGAACGAGGCGCAGTCGGGGCCGGAAAAATGGACGGTTTGCTCGCGCGGAAACGCGGGAAGCGAGTTGCGCTACTTCACGTTCTTTCTGAAGGGCGAAACGGTTGCCAACTGGCGCCCTGCGGTGATCAACGACAAATGCGAGACCCGCAATTTTTCACCGTTTTAACGCAGTCGATTATCTTCGCGACGAAGGACCGCGAGGATTGCATCAGCGCGGGTGCTGAAGCTGCTCCTTATAGAGAGCAACGATTGCCGCGCCGATTGCTTGCGCAGACATCTTCTCCACGACGAGTTGCCGGGCCGCCGCGCCATAGCGCAGTCTCAGGTCCCGCGATGCGGCCAGTTCGCTGATCGCATTGGCCAGCGCTTCTGGATCTTCAACCGGCACCAGCAACCCAGTTTGTTCGTGTATTGCGATTTCCCGGCAACCGGGTGCGTCCGTGGCGAGAAGCGGCCGGCCGCAGGCTGCGGCCTCCAGCAGGCTTTTTGGCAGACCCTCCCGGTGCGAGGGAAGTGCCGCGATATGCGAGGCGCGCCACAGTGAGGTTATGTCGTTGACATGACCAAGCCAGGTAATACCCGGCTCATCGTTCCACCGCTGCGCCTCCTCGAGCGTTACGGAGTCGGGGTTGGCGGGGTCCGGATCTCCCGCGATGCGCAGACGAATATCCATACCGCGCACTCGCAGAATCCGATGGGCCCCCACCAACGCGCGGATGCCCTTGGCGGTCAGAAGCCGCCCCGCAAATCCCACCGTGATTGGACCATCGGGTTCGGGAAGGGGGGGGAGAGCATCGGTGTCAACGCCGGAACCAGGAATGAGAGCGATGCGCGCGGGATCGATACCCACATGTTCGAGCGTCCGTTGATCATCCGGATTCTGGACCAGCGCGGTCGAGTTGGTCCGATTGAGCAATAATCGAAGCACCGCCGAGATAATGTAGCGCAGCATCCGCGCGCGTGCGGATTTCCCGGTGAACGTATATCCGAGGCCTGTCATTGCATTGACTTGCGGTATGGCCAATCCCAGTGCGGCGAAACCGCCAAGGACGCAGCATTGCAAACCGGAGTGATGAAGCATTTGGGGCCTGATCCGCTGCTCGATGATCCGGATGGCATTCACGGATGCAAGGGCGCCGATCGGTGACCGGCTACCGCGCTTGAGCACTATGGGATGAAGCGTAAAGCCCTCGGCGCGGATAGCGTCGGCATGGTCCGATATGTTGGTGGCGACATGCACATCGAAGCCAGCAGCGCGCGCGGCGCGCGCCATCGGCAATCGATGCTGGATGAATGCCCAATCCTCGTTAGCCAAGTAAAGCAACGTTTTCTGAGAGGCCTTGTGCATTTTGCTGAGACAGTTCCATGATTGAACGGCTGCGCTTGGCGAACTTATTGCTTGGCGGGTTATATTATGGGTCTCGACGGTTTCCTATTGGGATATCATCGCCAAGCGTGCCCCTTTGGTTCTCTGATAGAAGCCTGTCTAGATAAAGGTCCGAAGGCGGCGGATCATAGGCTTGGCCCGGCGACTTTCCGATTGACAAAATGCGGCCGTCGCGTTGGATGGCCTGCATAGCTCAACAAAAACAATCTGCAGGCTGGGTGGGAATGTTACGTGACTGACAAAGATGCGCAGTGGTCGGAACTTTTGAAAGCGCTAACCACGATCAGCCGAGCGCTACCGGAGCGGCGGCCACAGCGAGTTCGTGATGCAGTCGCAGAAGCCGATTATCTTGAAGCAGGAAAACTTTACGCGTTGCACGAACAAGCCATTTATGATGCGATTAATGCGATCAGAATGTCTTAATTGCATTCCCGCACCGCATCGCAAATTTCATTGGCTAGATCGCGGCGAGAACTGAATCCATGAATGACAATCAAATTGCAGAAGATCAGTTCGAGCTATATGAAGCTATTATTCTGAGCGGACAAGTTTCAAACGAGGATGTCCCGTTCCTGCTCTCCATGAACCCAAAATTTGAGAACTGGTATCGACGTCGCGCGCAACGCCGCGCGGCTTGCCTAGTTTCGGGGAGCACTTCAAGTCAGAACTGACTGCGGTCAAGAGCATTGGTTCTCAGGTTTCCGTTTCTCCTAAAAATCAACTCGACCGTATAGCCTCGTGTCTCTGTAAACTCAAAAATCCGATCTGCCTTGTTTGTCGAAGTTGATGGGCCAAACAACCCTTTTTCTCCACACCAGATTTCCCCAGTGGCATACTTCAGAACAAAAGTGCCCTCCGGCACATGCTGTTCAAAGGTCTCACCGCCGCGCAGATAGAATGTCATTATTGGTTTTGCGGTGACGGCATCCTCAAGTTTGATGAAATAGGAGCCGCCCGGGCTTGTCCGAATGATTAGCGG
>JAGVII010000250.1 GCA_020056155.1 Afipia sp. | reverse complement strand
TGCGGGCTTTCAGCAGGAAGGCCTTGCGGATGCCGACACGCTGCTGAAGCTGATGGGACAAGACAAGAAGGTGAAGCGCGGGCGGCTGACCTTCATTCTGCTGGAGCAGATCGGCAAGGCCGCGATCGTCAACGACGTCGATCCGTCAACGGTCCGCGATTTCCTTCAGGAAAAATTATCAGGGTGAGGGCGATGCTGTCTCGTGGCGGTGCTCCGCATAAAGACGAGACAGTCGCGGGACAAACATGACTTCAGCCGCCGTCAATCTGCTCATCGCCTTCCTGCTGCTCGCCGCCAATGCATTCTACGTGGCGGCCGAATTCGCGCTGGTGAAGAGCCGCGGGTTTCGCGTCAAGGTCATGGCCGAGCAGAACCGCTTCGGCGCGCGCCTGCTGCTGAAAATGATGGGCAACATCGAAGCCTATCTCGCGTGCTGCCAGCTCGGCATCACCATGGCCTCGCTGGGTCTCGGCTGGGTCGGCGAGCCGACCGTCGCGGCACTGCTCAAGCCTGTTCTCGATCCGCTCGGGATGCCGGAATCCGCGCTGCATTTCACGTCGTTTCTGACCGGCTTCCTGGTGTTCTCCTCGCTGCATATCGTGATCGGCGAGCAGGTGCCGAAAACCCTTGCGATCCGGGAGCCCGTGCCGGTCTCGCAGTGGATCGCCTATCCGCTCTACGTCTCCTATCTCGTGTTCTATCCGCTGAACTGGCTGCTCAATACCGCATCGCGCGCGATTCTGCGGATGCTCGGCGTGCAGGAGTCCTCCCAGCACGAAATTCTCACCGATTCCGAAATCGAAGGTCTGGTCGGCGAATCGGCCGAGCACGGCAAGATGGAAAGCGGCGAGGCCGAGTACATCCAGAATGTGTTCCGCTTCGGCGATCTCGCCGTGTCCGACGTCATGGTCCATCGCACCAAGATGGTCAGCGTCAACGCGGACGGGCCGCCCGACGCGGTGATCCGCGGAATCCTCGAATCGGAATACACCCGCGTCCCGCTGTGGCGCGAGAAGCCGGAGAACATCATCGGCGTCCTGCACGCAAAGGATCTGCTGCGCGCGATCCGCATGACCGACGGGGATCTCTCCAGGATCGATGTCGGCGCGCTCGCCTTGCCGCCGTGGTTCGTGCCCGAGATGCGCCCGCTGTCGGAGCAGCTCAAGGCGTTCCGACGCCGCAAGACTCATTTCGCGCTGGTGGTCGACGAGTATGGCGAGGTCGAAGGCCTCGTCACGCTGGAAGATATTCTTGAAGAAATCGTCGGCGATATCTCGGACGAGCATGACGTGGCCGTCGCGGGCGTGCGCGCGCAGCCGGACGGCTCGGTCGTGGTCGATGGCTCGGTGCCGATCCGCGATCTCAACCGCGCGATGGACTGGCACCTGCCGGATGAGGAAGCCACCACCATCGCTGGTCTCGTCATCCATGAGGCGCGCTCGATTCCCGATCGCGGCCAGAGCTTCACGTTCCACGGCTTCCGCTTCAGGGTGCTCCGGCGGGAACGCAACCGGATCACGGCGCTGCGGATCGTGCCGCTGCCGCGCGAGAGCGACATGCCGGAGAAGAAACCGAGGGCGGGAACATCGTTCTGAGCGACATTCAGCGCGCGTTGACCCCCACCCCCGACCCCTCCCCGCAAGGGGGAGGGGAGTAGCCTGCGGATCGTGATTATGGGTGTTTTCTAGAATTGTGGGTGTTTTCGGAGATTGTGCGAAAGTTACGGCATGATGTCTCTGCTCCCCTCCCCCTTGCGGGGAGGGGTCGGGGGTGGGGGCCGTAAATGCAAATGAGAGTGCGAACGCAGCCGAGGCGAACGCGATGAATGATCGCCGGGACGGCCGCCAACAGCAATTTGCGCGGCGTATGCGTGCTCAGCCGACCGACGCGGAGCGAGTGCTATGGCAACGGCTTCGCCATGACGTCGCGCTTACTGGCTCGCATTTTCGACGACAGGCTCTTATCGGGCCGTTCATTGTGGATTTCGTCAGCCGTCGCGCGAAACTCGTCATCGAACTGGATGGTGGGCAGCATGATGAGCAGCGCGAGGCTGACGCGATGCGAACGCTAAAGATCGAGGCTGAAGGTTATCGTGTGTTGCGCTTCTGGAATCACGATGTGCTCGGGAATCTGGAAGGCGTGCTTCATGAGATTCAGAGCGCGTTGACCCCCACCCCCGACCCTTCCCCGCAAGGGGGAGGGGAGCAGTAAACCGCATTTTAGCGAGCGGCGCAGATGCTAGTGCTTGCATGCCTTTGCGGGCGCGGGGCGCCGGGCGTCCTCACCGGGGGCATAGGTGTGCATCGCCAGCGCATGGACGGAGCCGGACAGTTCCGGCGCCAGCAGTGAATTTATCATGCGGTGGCGATCGACCCGGCTCTTCCCTTCGAACGCCTTCGACACGATATAAATCCTGAAATGCGTCTCGCCGCCCGGCCTGTGGCCCGCGTGGCCTTCATGCAGATGGGATTCATCGGCGACTTCGAGGCTTTCGGGCGTGAAAGCTTCGCTCAACTTCTTTGTGATGTGATCTTTTACGGTCATGATCTGCGCAATATCGCGCGTTATTCGCCGAGGTCAATGACCGTTTCAATTGCGGTTTACCGGCGCGGCGATGTATACTCCGCGCTCGCGAAAATTCGCGGCAAGTGTTCCGAATCTTTCCAGCAAGGCGTTATCGTAGCAGCCATGGCCATCGACTCATCCAAGTTCTTCGACAGCATTCGCATCAAGCCCAACAAGCAAAGCGCGAAGCAGCAGGCTGCTGCGCGCGAGGAAGCTGTGATGTGCGAAGCGCCCGGTTGCAAGAACAAGGGCGGACATCGCGCGCCCAAGGGCCGTGGCCATGAGAAGGAATACTGGCATTTCTGCCTGAACCACGTCCGCGAATACAATCAGGGCTATAATTTCTTCCAGGGCATGGCTCCCGACGCGGTCGCCAGCTACCAGAAGGATGCGCTGACCGGCCATCGTCCGACCTGGAAAATGGGCGCGAACGGCGGCAAGAAAAGCAAAGCCAATCCCGATATGGACGGCGCGTCCGATCCGTTCAAAATGTTCGACGAGATGAATGGTCGCGGCAAGTGGCGTCCGGGCCCTGGCTCGGCTTCAAAGCCGGAGCCGGAGACGCGCAAGATCTTCAACGCCGAGAAGAAGGCACTGCTGGTCATGGGCCTCGGTCCCGACGCCACGCTGGAAACCGTGAAGGCCAAATACAAGCTTTTGGTCAAACAGCATCATCCCGACGCCAATGGCGGCGATCGCTCGACCGAAGATCGTCTGATCGAGATCATCAAGGCCTACAACTATCTCAAGACGGTCGTGCGCGCGTCCTGAGTTTCGGTTTTTTCGGGCTTTCTGATTTCCGCTTTTTCCCTGTCGTTTTGCGCGCGTGATAGGTCAGCGCGAGCCCGATGCAATGGCGCAGCGCCTTTTCGGGAATCCTCGCTGTCGCGCTGAACAGGATGCTCCGGTTGCCGCCGTACTCCATCTGCGCGGGATACAGTTCGCGGAACGTGGCAACCAGATCGGTCTGGCAGTGGAAATACATCGCGATGCCGCCCTCGGACTTCACGCGGTCGATCCGGATCGTGCTGCCGGTGCCGGACTGCGTGGTGAGGTAGCTCGGCTGGCCCCATTTCAGGGTTTCCTCGAGCGGGCCGACGCCGCCGATCGTCTTGGCGGTTTCGAAGATGATCGCGCGCAGCGTCATCAGTTTCGCGAGAACGGTGTCGGGATAGGCGGCAAACACCCTTGCGACATTGCGGTCGGTGAAGGGCCTGCCGCGGTTTGCCGCTCGCGTCACCCGGCCCTCCCGCTGGCTTCGTGCCCATGCCGCCAGTGATACACGCCCACAGCGATGGTCCCGATGGCGATGATGCCGCCCACCAGCGGCCATCCGTAGTGTTCGATTGTCATGCCCCATTTCTCCGCGGCTGAACCGGCCAGCGCACCCGACAGCACATGCGCGGCGGCCCATACCAGCACGGCCACAGCGTTGACCGGATAGAAGCGCCGCGGCGGCATGCCGAGCGCGCCGGCGGTGATCGGCACCACGGCGCGAACCGGAG